>NZ_JASHDW010000006.1:0-143097 GCF_047463435.1 Streptococcus mitis
TGTCTTTAAAACCTTCCTCAAGGATAAAGAGAAAATTGCCAACGCCCTTCAACTACCCTATTCCAACGCCAAACTGGAAGCCACCAATAATCTTATCAAACTTATCAAGCGCAATGCCTTTGGATTTCGGAACTTTGAAAACTTCAAAAAACGGATTTTTATCGCTCTGAATATCAAAAAAGAAAGGACGAAATTTGTCCTTTCTCGAGCTTAGCTTTTCATCAACCCACTACAGTTGACAAAGAGCCGGTAAAAACTAGTTACATTTTTTCCTTGTTTTTCTTCTGATTATAGTTTTTATTTCTTGCTGAGAATTTCAAGCGTTTCAAGCAAGTTATCTGCATGAACTTCGATGGTATCACCAGTCGCTTTAATCTTCACTTCTACGATACCATCAGCTGCTTTCTTCCCAACAGTGATACGGATTGGCAATCCAATCAAGTCACTATCGCTGAATTTAACACCAACACGTTCGTTACGGTCATCTGTCAAGACTTCGTAACCAGCTCCCATCAAGCTTACTTCAAGTTTTTCTGTCAAGGCTTGCGCTTCATCATCCTTGACATTGACAGTGATCAAGTGCACATCAAATGGTGCCAATTCTTTAGGGAAGTTGATTCCCCAAGCGTAACGGTATTCACCTTTTGGCGTTTTGTTAACAAAGAGGCGAGCGTGTTGCTCCATCACTGCTGAAAGGAGACGGCTGACACCGATACCGTAACATCCCATGATAATTGGCACAGCACGGCCATTTTCGTCCAAAACATCTGCTCCCATACTTGCTGAATAGCGAGTGCCGAGTTTGAAGATGTGACCAATTTCGATACCACGCGCAAAGTTAAGGACACCTTGTCCGTCTGGAGAAATTTCACCCTCACGAACTTCACGGATATCCACATATTCTGCAGTAAAATCACGGCCTGGGTTCACACCAGTCAAGTGGTAGCCATCTTCGTTAGCACCGACAACTGCATTGCGAACATCTTGCACTTTACGATCTGCAATAATTTTAATATTCTCTGGCAAAGCAACTGGGCCAAGTGAACCAAATCCTGCTTGAACAACATTTGCCACTTCTTCTTCACTTGCAACGTCAAAGAAATCTGCTCCCAAGTGGTTTTTCAACTTAACTTCATTGAGTTGGTCATTTCCAACTAGAAGGGCTGCAACAAGCTCACCATCTGCCATGTAGAAGAGGGTTTTAATTGTTTGTTCTTCTGGAACATTGAGGAAGGCTGCAACTTCATCGATTGATTTAACATCTGGCGTTGCAACACGAGTTACTTCTTCTTCAGCGACAACACGGTTGCTTGGTTTGTACTCGTTTGTTGCCATTTCCAAGTTAGCCGCATAGCTAGACTCACTTGAGTAAGCAATGGTATCCTCACCAGAAACCATCCATTTAAGCAATTCTGCCTTGATTTCTTCTTGCACTTCTGCAGGAATTTCATCAAATGAGGCAACTGACTTGTCCAAGACAACCCAGCGGTCAAGGTCTGTACGAGCAGGTGTAATGGCCATAAATTCTTGGCTATCCTTACCACCCATGGCTCCACCGTCACCAATGATAGCCTTGAAGTCTAAACCACTACGAGTGAAAATACGCTCATAAGCAGCCTTGTACTCATCGTAAACACTGTCCAAGCTATCATAGTTAGCGTGGAAACTGTAAGCATCCTTCATGATAAACTCACGTGTACGGAGAAGTCCATTACGTGGGCGTTTTTCATCACGATACTTAGGTTGGATTTGGTAAAGGTTAAGTGGCAATTGCTTGTAAGACTTAACAGAATCACGGACAATAGCTGTAAAGGTTTCTTCGTGAGTTGGACCTAGGATAAAGTCTGATTTTTCACGGTTTTTTAGTTTGTAAAGATCCTCACCATAAGTTTCGTAACGACCTGATTCGCGCCACAATTCTGCACTGAGAAGGGCAGGAGCCAACATCTCAACGGCACCAATCTTATCAAATTCTTGGCGCATGATATTTTTGGCTTTTTCAATCACACGGTTGGCAAGTGGTAAGTAAGAATAAACACCTGCTGAAACTTGGCGAACATAACCAGCTCGCAACATAAGAGCATGGCTAATAACTTGAGCATCGCTTGGCATTTCGCGAAGCGTTGGGATAGGCATTTTACTTTGTTTCATAATATTCCTCGGTTATCTAAAAAAGAGTCGCATGATGTCATTCCAGGTCACAGCGATCATCAAGACAACCATGATGACCACTCCGGCCAAGGTGACATAGGTTTCAATTTCTTGTTTCAATGGTTTGCGGCGAATGGCTTCCAGGATATTGAGCACAATCTTACCACCATCCAATGCTGGAATCGGAATAAGATTAAAAATCCCAATATTGATGGAAATCATTGCCAAGAAGTACAAGACATTCTCAATTCCATTTTTAGCAGCATCACTACTTGCCTTAAAGATGGCAACAGGTCCACCTAGCTTGTTCAAATCCGGTTGGAAAATCAGATTTTTCAGAGCTGATAGAATTCGTAGGGCCGAGTCAGCAGCAGTTGTAAAACCACCTACAAACATAGATACAAAATCTGATTTAATCCCCGGTTGAACACCTAGAAGGTAACGACCTTGACTTTCTTCCGGACTAACAGTGACTTGTTTGTCACTACCATTTTCAGAAATAGTCACATCCAAGGTCGGGGCCGTCTTATCTTTGGTTTCTGATTCCACGGCCTGAATCAAACTTTCCCAGTTGCTAACCTCATGTGAGCCAATCTTGGTAATTTGTGCCGTTTCTGGTACTCCCACCTTAGCCAAGGCCCCTTGGGGCATAATATGGAACTGGTTGGTATCGACATCTCTGACACCACCCTGCATGAAGATTAAAATCCAGAAAACAACGACACCTAAGATAAAGTTGTTCATAGGGCCTGCAAAATTAGTAATGAGTTTCCCCCAGATAGTCGCATTTTGATATTGAACATCTAAAGGTGCAATCCGAACCTCAGTACCATCTGCTTCCACAACCGTTGCATCGTGATCCACTGCAAATGTTTTTTCTTCTTCCAGAACCAAGCCCTTGATAAAGAGCTTGTCTTCAAAATCAAACTGGGTCACCTGCATAGGAAGAGCTGTTTGATCCAATTTTTTACCTGAAAGATTGATGCGCTTAACCTTACCATCATCAGCAAGAGTCAAACTGACAGGAGTTCCTGTCTTGATTTCAGTTGTATCATCACCCCAACCGGCCATGCGAACATAGCCACCCAGAGGCAAGATTCGAATGGTATAGGCCGTTCCATCCTTGCCAATGTGAGCAAAGATTTTGGGACCCATACCAATGGCAAATTCACGCACTAGAATCCCTGATTTCTTGGCAAAGTAGAAGTGTCCGAACTCGTGCACCACTACAATAATCCCAAAAACCAGAATAAAGGTTAAAATTCCGAGCATAGTATTTCCTCCGTCTTTTGATTAAAAGAGTCCAAACAAGTGCATAATTGGAAATACAAGCAACATACTATCAAAACGATCCAAAACACCACCATGTCCAGGGATAAATTTCCCAGAATCCTTGACACCAAAATGACGTTTGATCGAACTTTCTAGTAAATCACCAAATTGTCCAGCAATGCTAAAGAAAATAGCAAAGACTGACATCTTGTAAATTCCATACGGAAGAGCAACTGTCCTATCAAACATCATAAAGATGATGGTTACTAAAATAGCACCTAAAATACCACCCAAGGCACCCTCAAAGGTTTTATTTGGAGAAACTGTCGGAGCTAATTTTCGTTTACCATAGTTCATTCCTATAAGATAGGCACCACTGTCTGTCGCCCAGACGATACATAAGGCTAATAGTGCCTTATCTAACCCTGCAATTCTAGCATCTAATAGAGCATTAAAACCAAAGCCCACGTAGAAACTCATAGCAAGCGGGAAAACAGCATCCTCAATCGTATAAGACTTGCTAAAAACAGTCGTTCCTAACATAATTGAAATCAAAACACTATAGGCAACCACATTCCCATCAACTGGCAAAAAAGTCAGGTAATTCTCCAAGGGAATGGTCAAGGCAAAGGTTGCAAAGAGGGTTAAGAGACCCTCTATAGTCATGGTCTCTAGACCTCTCATCTTCAAAAGTTCATGCATGGCTAGCATGGCTATGATTCCAATTGCTATCTGCAGCAAGAGTCCCCCAATCATTAAAATTGGTAGGAAAATAGCCAGGGCAATCCCTGCAAACAAGGTTCTTTTCTGTAAATCCTGTGTCATATTTCCTCCTAAACTCCTCCAAATCGGCGATGACGACGATTGTAGGCAAGAATGGCTTCCTGCAAGGCCGCCTCGTCAAAATCAGGCCACAAGGTATCCGTAAAATAGAGCTCACTGTAGGCTCCCTGCCATGGAAGGAAATTGCTCAAACGCAATTCTCCACTAGTACGGATAATCAAGTCTGGGTCTCGTAAGTCCTTAGGCAAATGCTGGGTGAAGAGATAGTTGCCAATCAATTCCTCTGTGATGTCACCTGGGTTGATTTTGGCATCTAACACATCCTGAGAAATCAACTTAAGAGCCTGTGTAATCTCAGCACGTCCACCATAGTTGAGGGCAAAATTAAGAATTAATCCTGTGTTGTTCTTAGTCAATTCTTCAGCTTTAGTTAGAGCTTCAAAGGTTTGCTTAGGCAGGCGGTCTGTTTCCCCAATCATTTGAATCTTAACATTATTCGCATGCAATTCCGGGACATAATTATCATAAAACTCTACTGGCAAGTTCATGATAAACTTGACTTCCTGATCTGGACGGGTCCAATTTTCCGTAGAAAAAGCATAAACTGTAATAACCTTAACGCCTAGTTTGTTGGCTGCCTTGGTCACAGTTTGCAATGCTTCCATGCCCGCCTTGTGTCCAAAAACTCGCGGTTGCATACGTTTTTTAGCCCAACGGCCATTGCCATCCATGATGATGCCGATATGAGCAGGAACCTGTGTCGGAACCTCTACTTCCACATCCTTATCTTTCTTAAAAAATCCAAACATGATCTTATTCCTATTCAAAAATCTATCGTTTCATTATACCATATTTCCCTATTTTCTTCTATCACTAAGCTATTTATACTCTTCGAAAATCAAATTCAAACCACGTCAGCTTCACCTTGCCGTACTCAAGTACAGCCTGCGGCTAGCTTCCTAGTTTGCTCTTTGATTTTCATTGAGTATTATTCTCAGGCACCAAGCCCATTTTTCAAAAAAATAAGTCGCCTGATTGGGCGACTCTATTTTTTATAGGGAGATTATTATGAAAAAGTTTTAGGAGTTTAAGTTAAGGTCTTCTTAACTTATGAACTTAGTATACACTTCCTAGCTTAAAGTTTCCTTAAGTATTTTTAAAAATCAAATTTTTCCATTTCTCCTGCCAATTTTTCTTGGATAGACGTGTTCGATAAAGTTCCATTCGGTCTTCATTCTCTAAAAAATGAGGAGTTGGACGAACTTGAAAATTCAAAATATCCTCCAAACCATAAGGTGCATAGAGTTCAAAATCGAATTCTTCATTCAAGCGCAGTCCAACTGCCGTACACCGTTCTGGATACTTACTCATAGCATCACGGGAACTGGTATAGGGAGCAGTATGAGGACTGTGCTGGTGCATATAGAGCTGATTTTTCAATTCCCACTGGTACTGAGGAAAGTCCTCTCTCAACTTGTTCTCTATAGCCAGCGTCTCTTCATAACTCACATCTGGGTCAAAGAAAATGACATCAACATCTGTTTCACAGTCAAAAGGTGATTTGTATGACAAAAGATTCCAGATGAAATTTCGTACCGAACCTGCTGCCAACCACGAGTCTTTCAGACCAAGATCTCGTATGATCGTCAGAATAGCCATCATATCCGGATTTTCTCTGAAAGCTTCTAGAATTTCTTGTTTATTTTTCATTATACTCATACCCTAAATGCTCGTAGGCCTTAGCCGTTGCAACCCGTCCAGACCGTGTTCGCATGATAAAGCCTTTCTGGATTAGGTAAGGTTCGTACATATCCTCAACCGTCTCACGCTCTTCAGCGATATTCACAGAAAGAGTTCCTAATCCGACAGGACCACCACCATACATCTCAATCATGGTACGAAGGATTTTTTGGTCCACATAGTCCAAACCTTCATGATCAACATCCAGCATAGTTAATGCCTTATCGGTAATAACATCATCAATGACCCCATTCCCCATAATCTGGGCAAAATCGCGCACGCGCTTGAGGAGACGATTGGCAATACGAGGGGTTCCACGACTACGCAAGGCCAGCTCAGAAGCTGCCTCATGAGTAATTTCCATCTCAAAAATATCTGCCGTCCGCTCAACAATTTCTGTCAAGTCAGCATGGGCATAGTATTCCATATGCCCCGTAATCCCAAAACGTGCCCGTAGAGGATTTGACAGCATACCAGCCCGAGTCGTCGCACCAATCAAGGTAAAAGGTGGTAACTCCAAATGAACACTACGACTACCCTCACCAGCCCCAATCATAATATCGATGTAAAAGTCCTCCATCGCACTATAAAGCACCTCTTCCACCGACATAGGCAAGCGGTGAATTTCATCAATAAAGAGGACATCCCCAGGCTCTAAGTCATTCAAAATCGCTACCAGATCACCAGCTTTTTCGATAACAGGACCCGACGTCTGCTTGAGATTAACTCCCAGTTCATTGGCAATAACAAAGGCCATGGTCGTCTTCCCCAAACCTGGAGGCCCGAAAAGGAGGACATGATCCAGCGCTTCATCCCGCATTTTAGCGGCTTCGATAAAGATTTGAAGCTGGTCCTTAACCTTATCCTGCCCGATATATTCACGTAAATACTGAGGACGGAGCGTGCGTTCTACTAGCTCCTCGTCCCCCATTATCTCATTATCTAAAATTCTACTCATGGCTCTATTATATCAAAAAACCAAGCCACAAACAAAAAAGCCACCCGATTGGGTGACTCCCGAGTTTGGCACTTTATTCTAAGTCACTGCTTCACCGCCTGCGAGAAGAGGTGAGATAGCCCATGATGGATACAATACTTAAAACTATCATCGGACCAATTGTGGTCGGTGTCGTTCTTCGATTAGTCGATAAATGGCTAAACAAGGACAAATAGTGTCAAAAAAGACCTCAAGCTTAATGTGGAAGTTAGCTTGAGGTCTTTTCTAGCCTATGATATAGAACTAGTACTCAATTCCTTTTTATTATCCCACAGTTCACAAAATTTGTCAAAGGTTTATATCCTCATCTACTCAGCTTGTCATTTATAAGCAAAAATAATGTTCATCATGCGTTTATCTGCCAACAAATAAAGGAGACATGCCACCAAGGTAATCAGCCACACGGCATATACAGAAACTGTTAAAACCGTGAATTCCTCCATGATGATTAGTAGTAAATTTGCCAGATAATATCTCCCAACAACCGTTGTTAAAGTAAACAAACCTGCAAATGACAATAAAAAGGCAAGTGGTAGGGCAAGAATAAGTTCCTTCCGATATTTTCCTAAGAAGAGGACAATAATGCCAGCAGACAGTGTATAAGCAAAAGCAATTACTCCATAACCAAATCCCCACGATAAAATTGTAAGACTAGAGAAAGCAAAATCACCATCCATTAGCTCTAGGACAACCATAGCCAAAAAGGTGAATTCACTGACTAGTAGATTTATCAATAAAGTAAGCATAAACTTCGCTTGGAGTAATTGTTTCAAATCGACAGGAATCAGTCTGAGATTTAAAATCGTTTTAGACACTTGTTCTATTCTTATCAAATCCACTAAAATCATGCTCGAAAAAGGGAGGAGAAAATAGTAGTTCAAAAAGAAGAAACCATTTTCTACATACCAACCATTCACACTACCGTACGAATGCCCTTGATAAATCTGATGACCAATCATAAACTCTAACAAAAAGAGCAGGATGGCTACAAAGGGAATCATATACAGTATCTTTCGCCTTCTTAGTTTAGTCAATTCTAGCATCAACATTTATTCATCCACCTTTCTTAACCAAGATTTAATGGACAAGAAAGACAAAACAAGTAAAGATAAACCTAGTACAATAATCGATAAGATAACTGGCTGTTGAAGCACCACTCCTTCTCTGTTTCCTTCCCAAATTAAACTGTTAGCGCTTGTAACTGGACTGATATTTGGACTCGTCCTTGCTAAAAAAAATGACACTAAAACATACATGACGCCGACCAAATTTCCAACTATCTCCTTGCCTCTTACTTTTATCATGAGCAAAGCAACTAAAGGAAATACACCCATGGGAATTAAGACACCACTACTCATACAAAGATAGAAGAATCTTAATAATAAAGACAAACTGACTGTTGAAGAAAAGCGAGATAGTAGTGCAAATAAGGAAACCGAAATATAGGTGAATAACATGATACAAAGAGCGTTGATTTCAATATACAAAATCTTAGCCCAGAATGTCTTCATCAGATTTGCTGAAGCGAGTTTCAAGTTGTTCATGATGCGATAGCGATATTCTACACCAAATGCCTGTATTGTATAGGAAACACAATACAAAGGGAGAATCAAAAAGTTTAAATAAGACAAAGAGAATTTATAGACAAAGGGAAAGGAGTCAAACAAGCCTCTCGCATCATTTACATAATAACAGATGAGAGCTAGGTAGAGGGAAACAACACCATATACGACAAAATTCAGTTTTTGATGCCTTTGTTTGAGAAATTCAATCTTCACTAAATCAAGCAATTCCCTCACCTCCTGTTATCCGCTTAAAGTAATCCTCTAAACTTTCATTGTTTTTATAAGAATATTCTTTTAGAACTATTCCGTTGTCTTTTAAGGAGTTAGATACGACTGCAATGTCAAAAGTAGGTGATTCTCCCTGAAGTTCAAGTTCTATATCCGAAAGAATACTAATCTGTTCTTGCAGATTTATCCTGCAAAGCACTTCCTTAGCTTGAGGAGCATCCGAAACAATTAGGTGGATTTTCCTTTTATCTGCACCATCTATTAATTCCTTCATAGTCTTTTCAGCCATAAGGTGGGCATCATGCAGTATCCCAACTCTATCTACAAGCTTTTCAAGTTCTGAAATAATGTGGCTGGATATTAAAATCGAAATGCCATGATTGGTACTGAGTTCCTTTAGATAACGGCGCATTTCAAGGATACCAATAGGATCTAAACCATTTGTTGGTTCATCTAATATCAGAATTTTCGGCTGGTGCATAATAGCGTTAGCAATTGCTAACCTTTGCTTCATTCCCAAAGAATACTGCTTGAATAGTTTTTTATTTTCCCCATCTAATCCTACTACTTGTAAAGCTTGCTCTACTTGTTTTAGCGAAACTCCTCTCAATCTCGCAAAAATAGAGAGATTTTCAGGTCCCGTTAAATTAGGATAAAAAGAAGCACTGTCCAATACCACACCGATTTGAGATAGCAAATCCTTAGAAAATTCACCTAACAGTTTTTCAGATAGAATATTCACTTCACCACTATCCATCGCTGTCAAACCTAAAATAGCTTTGATAAAGGTAGTCTTTCCAGCGCCATTTCTTCCTAGTAAGCCATAGATTTCTCCCTGTTTTAGCGTAAAGTCTATCTTATCTAAGACAATCTTCCCATCATAGGATTTTGATAAATTAGATGTCTGTATTACTGGATTTCTCATTTTATTCTCCTCCTAACATCTATACACCCACATCAAAAGACATAATAGAGTAGTTCCTGTATAACTAGTTATATGAGAAGGTAATAGGGTATAGCAAACTTACAGTCCCCCCTTTAAGTCCTTCAATCTGTGGCACGATTCATTATATAAATGTTACTTCACAAACATTCAATAAATAAATCCTCCAGTCCAAGATTAACTACACTAATTGTTGAAGCTTGTTGTATAACTCTCAAATCCAAAATATATTGTAATTGATTTACAGTTTTTAAAAGCAACCGCTTACAAAGAATCCTAAAAAAATATATTCTAAAAATGATTTTACGAAACTTTGCTAAAATACTCATATTAACCACATTTTCTTATCTTTACACTTGTAAGTGTACTACTTTGAATCTTCTTTGTCAATAAAAAGTATTCTTTTTTTCAGTTTATTTCCTATTTATTCTTTTGAGACTATTTCTATGCCAGGAAGTTGAAAAATAGAGATTAAAAGTATATAATTAATCATAAATTTATTTAAAGAAGGTTTAAAGATGAGCATATTATCTGACAAACTAAAAGCAAAGAGAAAAGAAAAAGGCTTCTCACAAAAAACACTTTCCGAAGGAATTTGTGAGCAAAGCCAAATCAGCAAAATAGAACGTGGCAACTATATGCCTGCTGCTGATTTACTCTATAAACTTGCAAATCGGCTTCAAGTTCCCTTAGAATATTTTTTCGATGAACAGATTGAAATGACTTCCAATATAACACCGTTTAAGAAATTAGCAGAAAAATTACTTGAAGATCGTAATTACGAGGATTTAGAATACCTCTTAAACTTAGAAAAAGAAAAGTCTCAGTATCTGTCTACTGAGGATGAATTTTATCTTCTATGGATTCAAGCGATTATCCTTTTCTACTTACATGGTTCCAAAGATGAAGCTATTGCCAGTCTAGAAAACACTTTGCCAAAACTTTCGTCTAGTTCATCTGTGTATCTTAAACTCCTCAATACTTTATCTAATTTTTATTTTTCTGTAGGGCGTGATGCAGAATACGAAGAAAATAACTCACTTCTTATCAGTTTGTATCAGGAAAAAGATTTAAACCATCAAGAGTATTTATTTGGTTATATTCGAGTTAAACATAATTTCGCTTATTATTTACACTCTAAAGGGAAAGAGTTAGAAGCTGTCCAAGAGGCCTTAGAAACCATTGACTTTTGTAAACAAAAAGAGACCAGCTATCAGCTGGCACCTCTTTTAACTATCGTTGCGAACGCCGGAAAAGATTTTTTAAAGCACGATGAAATTCTTGACTATTATTTACAGGCTCGTGATATCTGTAAAATATACGGGCACAAGCTCTTGATGGCTAAGATTGACCATTTTTTGAAAGATAAGGATAGGTGACTTCGATCGTAATAAGTTATAATTACCAATTAGCTAGAAACATAAAAGTGGAGAGGAACTAATGTAGTTTTCTCCACTTTTGTTAATATCCCCTCTTCCACTTGTATCCTGCCCAGCATGCTAAAGCCAGTAAAACTAAATTAAAGATGATAAAGAAAGTCGTAAAACCAAATAATCCATTCTGGGATAAATCTTCTACATAAAGGTTGGATTCAGTAAAG
Organism: Streptococcus mitis; assembly: GCF_047463435.1. GTDB lineage: Bacteria > Bacillota > Bacilli > Lactobacillales > Streptococcaceae > Streptococcus > Streptococcus mitis_DS. The sequence goes on from NZ_JASHDW010000006.1 coordinate 11,280, forward strand.
AACAGATAAATTCCATAACCCTCCACGAAAATAAGAAAACTGACAAAACCAATCATAAGTCTGAGAAAAAAGTCTTTAAAATCAAAAAACGCATAATATCAGTGTTGAAAACCTGATACTATGCGTTTTATTGTGGAAAGATTTACTTCATTTTCTCCTGAAATTGAGTTTTTGCCCAATTTCTCTTTTATGGTATAATATTGTTCGGCACTTCTACACCGCCTGCGAGAGGAGGTGAATTAGCCCATGATGGATACAATACTTAAAACTATCATCGGACCAATTGTGGTCGGTGTCGTTCTTCGCTTAGTCGATAAATGGCTAAACAAGAACAAATAGTGTCAAAAAGACCCCAAGCTTATTTGGACGTGAGCTTGGGGTCTTTTCTAGCCTATGATATAGACACAATACTTAATTCCCTTTTATTATCCCACAGTTGACAAAATTTGTCAAAACTTTACATTCTCAGCTTCTCAAGCTTTAACCGCTTTACAACAAGACTTTCAAGTTTAAGAGAAAGTTAGGGATTCTATCAATTTCATAGAAATTTTGATTTAGTAAACGAAGAGACAATCTTACATGTCACTCCTCATTTAATACGCCACTACTGGACAAGCAAAATCATTATTACAGCAGTTCCAGTCCTTCAATTAATAGTTACTTACAATCAAATTGAGTTTGAAGTAGCTGAAGCAACAACAGACCTATTTCTTAGTCATATTTTCTAAAAAAGTCTCCGCCAATTCCCCGACCAAAATCCGAAAAATACCGGAAAACATCGGAAAATTATTTTTAGAATAGTCCCCAAAAGCCTGAAATAGAGCCAAAAAACTCCACCTGATTGGGTGGAGTTAAGGGAGATTATTATGAAAAAGAAAAGTTTAGGATTTTATTAAATAAAGTTAGGAGGTCTTTATTTAATAACTATATGATACAAGACGAAGCTTAAAACTAGCTTAACTTTTCTCAAATTCTACCATTTTGCCAAAAATTTCTATCAGCATCTATCCACCCCACAAAAAAAGCCACCTGATTGGGTGACTTCATTAGGAGATTATGATGAAAAAAAGTTTTAGGATTTCATTAAATAAAGTTAGGAGGTCTTTATTTAATGGTTATATAATACTAGACCATCCTTAAACTTTGCTTAAGAAAAACAAGTTTTGTTATTTTTCTCTATTCACCCAAGTCATCCCTATACAATTATAGGTGGATAAGATTTCAAAGCCCATAGAACGATAGAATCTCAAGGTTCTTTCTGTCTGTTCTGTCACCAGCTGGACTTGATAGACATCTTTGTAAGCCTCTAAAGCCTCTTTCATTAGGGCACTACCAATCCCTTGACGCTGATAGATAGGTAAAACGATTAAATCTTGAACCAATACTGATGAGAATCCATCTCCAACCAAACGAATCAAGCCCACCACAGTATCATCATCAAGCGCCACATAAATCGCTAATGAATGAGATAAGGCCTGCTCCAGCATCTCTGGTTGATGGGTATAATTTGTCCAACCGACAGCCTGATAGAGATGCAAAACATCCTCTAACTTGACAATTTCTTGCTTTTTAATAGTGATCATGTCAACACCTATTAAAGCTCTCTTAAGCTCTTGTACTGTCGTCCATTTTTATCAAAATTTTCAGGAGCCAACCATGCTTCCAATCGAGCTTTGACTTTGGGCCAGTCCTTATCAATCATAGACAACCAATCCGTATCACGAGTACGCCCCTTATATACGACTGCCTGGCGGAAGGTCCCTTCATAGACAAATCCCAAACGCTCCGCAGCTCGTCTGGATGGCAGATTAAGAGAATCACATTTCCATTCGTAGCGACGATAGTTAAGCTCCTCAAAAACATAGCGCGCCAAGAGATAGTGAGCTTCTGTCCCTATTCGTGTTCCCCTGAGCTCTGGAGAAAAAGTGACCGCTCCCACTTCTATCACTCGGTTATTTTGGTCAATGCGCATGAGAGAAAAAGTTCCCAAAGCCTTACCAGTTGCCTTGTCTATGATTGCATAGTAAAAACGGTCCTTACGAGCCAACATCTGATTTAAAAGGCTAACCAACTCCTCCATATCTGCTACTGGCTCCTGAAAAAGGTAGGTCCACATCTCCCGAGGAGTATCCAGGCCATAAACAGCTAGCAAATCCTCCGCATGTTTTTCTACCGAGAGAGCCTCTATCCGAGCATAACGCCCTTCTAAGAAATCAATAGAAGGCAATTCACCTGGTGTATAACCTTCCATTGACTCCCCAACCATTTGACCATATTCGTTTACTGGCATCTTTCTTCTCCTTGTTTTACGCTGAAAATACTATATCACAAATTGTTCTCTTTGGAAACTGGCACTGTCTTCAAACTTCATCCTCAACACTATATTAGTGACCCGTTTTCTGTCTTTTATCCTCTAAGGCTTGATTAATTCGTTGGGTGAGTTTGTGATTTTTCCAGATTTGATACAACCATATCAATCCATAAATTAACAAGAAAAAGAACCAAAGCAAGGGACTCCACAAGGCTGAACCCCAGCCCAAAAATAGAGAGGTCAATACTAAAATAGTAGCTGTCACTAATAAATGAACTCCTACACGTATACTAAAAGCAAGAAACTCTAGCTTTTCAAGTATTAAAGTCAATACCCCCATAATTCCACCCATTAAAAACAGAGCTAGAATATTTTTTATCATTGGTTCAGGATAGGTAATACCTGGATAACACTGAGCTAATAACATCATACTCAAATAAAAGAAGGAAGCCGTACGCATTCCCGATACAAAATAATCAATTAATCGTTTCATGATTTTCTCCTATAAACCTAGATAATTCATTAAGGACTTAACGTATTTCCGACTCACACTAGATTTGATGCCCCGAGTCATTTTAGCCATCATGTTCCCTGAAAAACTATCTGATAACGATTCTAAGTGGTCAATGTTTATAATTGAATGGCGTGATATCTGTATAAAGTTCCGTCGGTTAATCCTATTCTGAAAGTTTGTCAATGTTTCCTTAGTTTTATAAATCCCGTCTACCGTATAAATGGTCAACAAGTTCTTATCGATATCTGCTAAAATAAGATCCTCAATTTTCACCATAACCAGATGATCATCCGTTCGAATAGGAATGACCACCTGATTGGTTGTTGAAAATTGTTCTAAATACTCCATGACTTCCCTCGCTTGGTCGGTTAACTGAGCTGCCTGAATTACAATATGTGGGTCCTTTTCTGAAAACTCTGCCTTCATTTCAAAACGAATCTTCATTTTCTCTCCAATATACTTTTATTTTCTCTTGCTAAACACTTTAACAAATAAAATCCAAAGAAAAATAGCGACAAGACTGATAATAACCACTATAAAGTATGTCTCTTCCTTTGTCAATAGTTCTTGCCAGTTGATTTGGATTCCCATTTTTTCTTGAAATTCCTTTAACAATCTGCTATTTCCTGTAAATGCAGTTTCTAACCGCTCTTTCATTAAAATTTGTCGATAGAGAGAAGCAATATAAGTTGCAGGGGTACACTTCATGATAATTTGTGCAAAATCAGGTAATACTCCAATGGGGATATAAGTTCCTACCAAAAATCCAGAAGCAGTCCCCACTATAGTTGCCAGTTTGCCAAGACTATCTACAGATTGAAAACGGTAAATCAAAAGAATATTTACCACACTTGAAAGCAGACTGCTTAACAGCATAATCAAAGTAATTTCCGGTAAATAACTGATAACTGGACTTTCTCTAAAATAAAGGCTCATAACAGCAAACATAAACACCTGCATGACAAAAGAAATGATAATACTGCTGATTAGATAGGACACCTGTAAGCCCCAGCTACCTAAATCTGTCAAGAAAAGATCTTGATCTACTTGATTTTCACGATCCTGTACCATTTGTGTAAGAGCCGTAAAACTGGTTGTAATCCCAGTCACAGCCAAGGTCCCACCCATCAGCCAGTTATTTAAAAGCTTCGTATTATCAGGGAGTTGGGTCCAAGCATCCGTCAAGTTCTTCTGCAAAAAAATGATATAAAGCAGGAAGGAAATCAATGCCCCCAATAATGAGAAAAATACTCCTGAACGATTACGAAAATATAAGATAAAATTCCGTTTCAATAAAGCTAACATTAGCGAACCTCTCTTCCTGTAAGTGCAATAAAGGCATCATCCATAGTGCCCGGACGAAACTCAAAAGAATCAATTTCTTCTCGAACTTTTGCCAAATATTCAATGGCTTCCTGTGACGTCCTTGGATAAAAAAGATATTCCAACTCATTTTCTTCCTCTACTGTCATTCCAGTCTGTAACAACTTTTCTAAATCCTTCATTTCTTTAAAACGAATTTTTAGGATATTAGAAGCATACTGACTTTTAATAGCAGTCGCAGAACCTTGCGCAATCACTTTCCCATGATCAACAATATAGATCCGATCCGCTTCATCCGCTTCATCCAGATAATGAGTCGTTAAGATAATAGTCATACCTTCATCCTTTTGTAGCCGATACAGTAGCTCCCAGATGGATTTGCGAGTCTGAATATCAAGACCTGTCGTTGGTTCATCCAAGAAAAGAATATCTGGTCGCGAAAGAAGAGCACGCGCAATATCAACCCGACGTTTTTGCCCACCTGATAAAGTCCCATATAGTTGTTTCTGGAAAGCAGTCAAGCCCAGTTGATGGATCAAATCATCCACACGACTTGCTGCAATCTCCTTATACTGTTGAGCACGAATCGTGAGATTTTCCCTAACCGTCAACATCTCATCCAGTACACTAGCTTGAAAAACAACTCCGATTTTCGTATTTGGCGCATAGCGAATCTGACCTTGTGTCGGCTTTTTCAAACCGATTAACATGGAAATGGTGGTTGATTTTCCTGCACCATTGGGTCCCAAAATAGCATTGAAACTTCCTTTTTCAAACTCTAACTGAATATCATCGACAGCCATATGAGTACCGTACCGTTTAGTCAAATGTTTAGCTTGTAAAATCATATTTCTTCCCTCCTTTTATCTCACTAGTTTAACAAAAATAATGACAGAAAAATCGACTTTTGAGATAAGTGGTTAAAATAAAAGGTTAAGTGGTGAGATAATTAGGGTTAAGTTAAAGTAGAGAAGGCTACAGCCATTTTTCTCCTACCGAATTGCTAAATGAAGCTTAAAAACACTTACAAAAACACATTATATTTTTAAATATGCGCTATAAAAGAGATGTTTTACCGCATCTGACCGAAAAATTCAAGAATCGGTAGTATTATTCTCGCCAAATCAAACAATAAAAAATTAACTAGAAATCATGACACACAATCCCTTCTATCAAAATGAAACTGCTGAATATGATATGATTGAATTTGAAGCAAGTAAGTATTGTCCTGAATTTGAAACTTCCATTAGCCAAATTTTTAACGACAAGTAAATCCATTAGGAAATAATCTATGAAAAGAATTTTCAATACAAGCAAAAAACAGCTCTTTTTATCCGAGAAGAGCTGTTCTATTTTATGAAAGAGAAAGTCACTAGTAACTCTTGTACTTCTCTCTACGTTTTTACTGTTTGTATTCAAATTTCTCTTGTTTTAGTGTTTGCTTTTGTAGACTGGACTACCAACCAGAACTGTGTTTTTATCTTAGTTGGGACTATTATAGTACGGTTCAGGACTATCTACAAATTCTTCAGATGTGTATCAAAAAAACTTATCGTAGCAAACCAAGAGTCTACACTTTCTTTCATTAATAAGCGCCAATCTTTTCGATAACGATGATTCGGTTGATAAGCAACCGTCAACATATGCCCTGTTTCATGGTATTTTTTAAACAAAATGGATTCCCCTTTATAATGTGAAATGATATCATCTATCGCGGATGATGCATTCCATATTTCATCAACATCGCTTCCTAGTAATAATAAAGGAGAGGAAATTTTACTCACATCAATCTGGGCCCTACTATCTTCAGGAATATGTTTTCCAAAAAACTTGTTTAACAAGTAATTTCCTAACTGAAATTTTTGATACGGAAGTTCTTTTTGCAAATATGTCCAAGAAGATGAATTAGAATTGAGTTTTCCCTTTATTCCCTCAAATATTACATTTGAGGGAGAATTGAGTACTAAACATTGCACATCATCCAAAATACTTTGTCCAGCCAGAACAAGCTCTGCTCCTTTAGAGCGACCATATATTCCTATTTTTGTATTATCAACTTGAGGATGATGATATAGAAAATCTTTCGCCTCTTCCAGACATTCTATCGGAATTCGTTCTAAATTTTGGGGTAATCCCTCTAAACCAAAATAAGCTATCGCAAGACAAATATAGCCTCTTGAAGATAAAAGTTGGGCAATATTTTGAGCTTTTTCAATTCTCCCCTCACTACCGCTAACAATAATCACGGCTGGCGCCCTTCTTAACTTTTCATCATAGAATAATCGACCTTGAAAATGCTTGTCATAGATATCTTGATATCTTACTCCTAGATTCATATAACGCCTTACGAAACTTTGCTCCGCGACCACATCTTTCCCCAGCTTGATTTTAATTTCAACACCAAAACAATCTCGTAATGGAATTCTATCAAGAGAACTCGGTAATCTCCTTTTCCTATTCTTCAACGGTTTCGCATTAAAGAATAATCCCATTTCTGAAACTCCTTTATAAGATCCCGAAATAGATGCTGTCTGAGAGGTATCAATCATACCGTCCTGATCAGATAAAAAAATTGCGGTTGATTTCCATATAACATCATGATCTAAAAGCACGGGAGCATTTATACAGTAATAATCAGACAGGTACATTTCTACACAATACATTGCCCTTGGTTCTAAACCATTAATAGCAATATAAAAAGATTCATCCGCTAGATCTGTTTGTGAAATCAGTTCTATGTTTACAGTCATATCTTCTCCTTTTTGTTAATTTACTTAACAATTGTATTTAAAATTTACCGCGACTTTTACCACGGTAATTCTCCCCACACCTTTTCAATATCATCCATCAATTTCACAACTGTTTGAAGTTCCACCTCGCTATAGTTGTTTAAAACTGAAAAGATTGATTTTTCAATATGTGCTTGTTGCTCCTTATGGATTTTAAAAACTTCGATGCCTTTTTCAGATAATCTCAAATATTTATTTTTCCCATTATTCGGATCAAAATCAAAAACAACTAAATTTTTTTGAATCAATCTCCTAACACTTTGAGTTATTGCACTTCTTGAAACTTCTAATAATTCAGATAATTTTACTAGATTTAAGGGCTGATTTTCCCCAATCACAACAATCAAATGTACCTCATTCAAAGTAATGGATTTGTCAACACCACTTTTATGTTGATTTTTTTTTAACTGGTCAAACGCTAAAATAAATCTATTGAAACGATTATTAAATGCAATAAATTCTTTTTTATCCATAATCTCTCTTTCCTTTGTTAATCATATTAACAAAACAGAAACTTCCTGTCAAATAAAAAATCCCCCAGATTCTACTCTGAAGGACTCCTATCTTATTTCACAACAATATTAACGAGTTTATTCGGTACCGCAATTACTTTCACGATTTCCTTACCGTCAATTTCTGCTTTGACTTTTTCGTCAGCCAGAGCAATTTCTTGCAATTCTTCTCGTGATAGGTCTTTAGCGACCATGAGTTTGGCACGGACTTTACCTTTGATTTGGACGACAATTTCGATTTCGTCTTCAACCAATTTGCTTTCGTCCCAAGTTGGCCAAGCCACATAAGAGATTGACTCACCTGTTGCTGCAACTGTTTGCCAGAGCTCTTCTGCCAAGTGAGGCGCAAATGGTGCAATCAATTGGATAAAGCCTTTGGCGTAGTCTGCATAAAGCTTGTCTTCCTTGTTAGCTGCATTGACAAAGACCATAAGTTGGGCAATGGCTGTGTTGAATTTGAGGGATTCGATTTGTTCTGTGACAGCTTTAACAGTTTCGTTGTAAACTTTGTCAAGAGCGCCATTGTTTTCCGCAGCTATTTCTTTACTTGTAATCAAGCGGTAAACACGGTCAAGGAACTTACGGCTTCCTTCCAGACCTTCTTCTGACCAAGCAATCGAAGCATCAAGTGGTCCCATAAACATTTCATAAACACGAAGGGTATCGGCACCGTATTGTTCCACCACATCGTCAGGGTTAACCACGTTCTTGAGCGATTTAGACATCTTAGCTGGCGCTTGCTCTAACTCTTCACCTGTTTCTACATGGAAGAAGGAACCGTCACGTTTTTCAACCTTGTCAGTCGCCACAAGAGCCCCACGGTGGTCACGGTAGCTGGTTCCCAAAATCATCCCTTGGTTAAAGAGTTTTTGGAATGGTTCCTTAGTTGGAACAACACCGAGGTCATAGAGGAATTTGTGCCAGAAACGAGCATAAAGCAAGTGAAGAACGGCATGCTCTGCACCACCCACGTAGATATCTACTGGCAACCATTGTTTGAGGAGCTCCTCATCGGCCAATTTCTCAGTATTGTGCGGGTCAATATAGCGGAGGTAGTACCAGCTTGAACCTGCCCATTGTGGCATTGTGTTGGTCTCGCGACGACCCTTAACGCCATCTTCACGAGTCACTTCAAGCCAGTCTGTCAAGTTAGCTAGCGGACTTTCTCCAGTACCTGAAGGACGGATGTCCTTGGTTACAGGCAAGACAAGTGGCAATTCATTTTCAGGAACAGCTGTTGAAGTTCCATCTTCCCAATGAATAATAGGAATTGGCTCACCCCAATAACGTTGGCGGCTAAAGAGCCAGTCGCGGAGACGGTAAGTAACCTTCTCTTGTCCACAGCCTTTTTCTTCCAACCAAGCCACAATCTTAGCAATAGCGTCTTCTTTGTTCAATCCATCTAGGAAGTCTGAATTGACATGAGGTCCATCTTCTGTGTAGGCAGCTTCTGCTACGTTTCCACCTTCAAGTACTTCTACGATTGGAAGGTCAAATTGGTTGGCAAATTCCCAGTCACGCTGGTCATGGGCTGGAACAGCCATAACAGCACCTGTTCCATAACTAGCAAGAACATAGTCCGCAATCCAGATTGGAATTTCCTTACCATTGACAGGGTTGACTGCATAAGCACCAGTCCAGACACCAGTTTTTTCTTTGGCAAGGTCTGTACGAGCCAAGTCAGATTTGAGGCTAGCTTGGTGTTTATAGTCTGCTACTGCTTCTGCTTGCTCTGTGCTTGTGATGGTATCTACTAGTTCATGCTCAGGAGCCAAAACGGTGAAAGTCGCACCGAAAAGAGTATCAGGACGAGTGGTAAAGACTGTGAATTCCTTGTCTGTTCCCTTAACTTTAAAAGTTACATTAGCACCAGTTGATTTCCCAATCCAGTTGCGTTGCATGTCCTTGATAGACTCTGGCCAATCTAGCTCATCTAAGTCATTAAGCAAGCGCTCCGCATAGGCCGTGATTTTGAGCATCCATTGGCGCATTGGCTTGCGGACAACTGGATAGCCTCCACGCTCAGAAGTTCCATCAGGAAGAACCTCTTCGTTAGCAATGGCTGTTCCCAATTCCTCAACCCAGTTTACTGGCACTTCCGCTTCATAGGCCAAGCCTTTTTCGTAAAGCTCAGTGAAAATCCATTGTGTCCACTTGTAGTAGTTTGGATCTGTTGTGTTGACTTCACGATCCCAGTCGTAAGAAAATCCAAGCGCATTGATTTGGCGTTTGAAGTTGGCAATGTTCTCAGCTGTAAATTCTGCTGGGTCATTACCTGTATCCATAGCGTATTGCTCTGCAGGCAAACCAAAAGCATCCCAACCCATTGGGTGAAGGACATTGTAGCCTTGCGCACGTTTGTAACGGCTGAGGATATCGGTTGCAGTATAACCTTCTGGGTGTCCTACGTGCAGACCCGCTCCAGACGGATAAGGGAACATATCAAGAGCATAAAACTTCGGTTTTGATGCATCTGTTCCTGTCTTAAATGTATGATGTTCTGCCCAGTAGCCCTGCCACTTAGGCTCAATTTCTTTATGATTGTAAAAACTCATGGTCTCTCTCCAATTTTGTGATGTTACTATTATACCATTTTTGAGGGAATTTGAAAGACGAGAAATGTTCTTTTGGACTTGGATGGCAAGAAAGACCGAATCGCAAATCCAGCTTATGTAGCAGTATAAAAATTAGCCCTCATTTGGAGCTAACTTCTATCAATTATTTGTTTCTTGTATTTTCTTCCCCTAGCGTCTTTAACTCATATTTCCCGTTTTAGATTTCTTTAAGGTTTTTATTATATCCTGTAGAACTCTACAATTTAAAAACATTAACAATCTAGGTAGAGAAAATGTTCGTAAAAAAGGAGATACTTATGAAAAAAATACTATTCTTTCTCTCTTGTAGCTGGATATTCCTTTCTTTATCAGGATGTTCTTCACCTATAGAAACAGAAACTAGCGCTGAAAAAGATTCAGATAACACTTTGGTTGTCTACTCGCCTAACCCTGAAGACCTTATCGAAGAAACAATCCCAGCCTTCGAAGAAAAATATGGTATTAAGGTTGACTTAGTACAAGCTAGCACTGGTGAATTGTTCAAAAAAGCTGAGGCTGAAAAAGAATCGCCTGTAGCCGATGTCATTTTCGGAGGCTCCTATGCCCTCTTCTCTTCTAACGAAAAACTTTTTGAACCTTATACTTCCCAAGAAAACGACCAGATAATCCCTGAATATCAAAATAAAACAGGATTCTACACACCTTATACACTGGATGTCAGTGTTATCATTGCCAATTCAGCTCTTACAAAAGATATTAAAATTGAAGGCTACAATGATCTACTCAATCCTAAATTAAAAGGAAAAATCGCTACTGCTGATCCAAGTAACGCTTCAAGTGCCTTTGCTCAATTAACAAACATGCTTGTCGATCAAGGTGGATACGAAAATGAACAAGCTTGGACCTATGTGAAAAATCTATTTACCCTAGTAGATGGAAAAATTGCATCTAGCTCTTCGAATGTTTATAAAGCTGTCGCCGATGGAGAAATGGCTGTAGGACTCACCTATGAAGATCCTGCCTTAAAACTCTTAAATGATGGAGTTGATGTAAAAGTTATTTATCCAAAAGAAGGTACCGTCTTTTTACCTGGTAACGCGGCTATCGTCAAAAATGCCAAACACATGGAAAACGCTAAAAAATTTATCGATTTCCTCCTTTCTCAAGAAATCCAAGATAAGCTAGGAACTGAAACTACAATCAGACCTATTCGTAAAAATGCTAAAACCAATAAAAATATGAAGGCAATGACAGAAATCAAGATTGCCACCGAAGATTCAGATTATGTCATTAAAAACAAATCCACTATTCTTAAAAAGTACAATGACATTTTTACAGATATCCAATCTAAACAGTAAAAGGGGTTCACTATGAGTGAGATCAAAATTATTAACGCCAAAAAAATCTACCACGACGTCCCTGTTATTGAAAACTTGAATGTCACTATTCCCAAAGGAAGCCTCTTTACCATCCTTGGTCCTTCAGGGTGTGGGAAAACGACTCTTCTTCGCATGATTGCAGGCTTCAACAGTATCGAAGGCGGAGAATTGTACTTCGATGATACAAAAATCAATAATATGGAACCTAGCAAACGCAATATCGGAATGGTTTTCCAAAACTACGCTATTTTCCCACATTTGACTGTCCGAGACAATGTTGCTTTTGGTCTCAAGCAAAAGAAAGTTCCAAAAGAAGAATTGATTCAACAGACCAACAAGTATCTTGAACTCATGCAAATTGCTCAATATGCGGATCGAAAGCCCGATAAACTCAGTGGTGGACAACAACAACGTGTCGCCTTGGCACGTGCCTTAGCTGTTAATCCAAGTGTTCTCCTCATGGACGAGCCACTTAGTAATCTAGATGCCAAACTTCGCTTGGATATGCGTCAAGCCATTCGAGAAATCCAACACGAAGTGGGAATTACAACTGTTTATGTAACCCACGACCAAGAAGAAGCCATGGCTATTTCAGACCAAATTGCTGTTATGAAAGATGGGGTGATTCAACAAATCGGTCGGCCAAAAGAACTCTATCATAAACCAGCTAATGAGTTTGTGGCTACCTTTATCGGACGCACAAATATTATCCCTGCCACTCTTGAAAAACGGAGCGACGGCGCTTATATCGTCTTTTCAGATGGCTATGCTCTTCGAATGCCAGCTCTTGATCAGGCTGAGGAGCAAGCCATTCATGTAAGCATTCGTCCTGAAGAATTTATCAAAGATGAATCTGGAGATATTGAAGGAACTATTAGCGATAGCGTCTATCTTGGACTAAATACGGAGTATTTCATTGAAACAGGCTTTGCCTCAAAAATTCAGGTTAGCGAAGAATCAACTTTTGAAGAAGATCTACAAAAAGGCGATCGTATTCGTCTACGAATCAATACTCAAAAATTAAACGTCTTTTCTGCAGATGGTTCCCAAAACCTGATAAAAGGAGTCAACCATGGAACGTAAAAAACTAAATATTTGGACAGCCTCCTCTTTCTTCATCTTTCTTACCTATCTTGTCTTTCTCGTTTATCCTATCGTTACCGTGCTCAAGCAAGCACTCATACATGAAGGACAATTCTCACTAGCTAATTTTGTCACTTTCTTTAGTAAAGCTTACTACTCTGAGACACTTGTCAACAGTTTCAAGGTCTCCATTACCGCTACTGTCACTTCCTTAGTTGTAGGAACCCTATTAGCTTATCTTTTTTCCATGTATGACTTCAAGGGAAAGAAATTTCTACAAATATTGATTATCATTGCTTCCATGTCAGCTCCTTTCGTGGGAGCCTACTCCTGGATTCTCTTGCTGGGACGAAATGGGGTCATCACAAAATTCATGACAAATACTCTTCATCTTCCAGCTATTGATATTTATGGATTCAAAGGAATTGTACTTGTCTTTACACTGCAACTATTCCCACTGGTATTTCTATACGTTGCTGGGACAATGAAAAGTATTGACAATTCTCTACTTGAAGCTGCTGAAAGCATGGGGTCCTTCGGATTTAAGCGTATCGTAACGGTTGTTTTACCTCTCCTAGTTCCAACCTTACTAGCTGCTGCCCTGCTTGTGTTTATGAGAGCATTCTCAGATTTTGGAACGCCTATGTTGATTGGTGAAGGATATCGGACTTTCCCCGTCTTGATTTATACCCAATTCATTAGCGAGGTTGGAGGAAATTCTGCTTTTGCATCTGCTTTAGCAATTATGGCGATTATCATTGCCTTGGCAATCTTCCTTATCCAAAAATACATCTCAAACCGCTACAGTTTCAGCATGAATTCGCTCCATCCAATTGAGCCTAAAAAAACTACAAAAGGAAAAATGGCTGCCATTTATGCAACAGTCTACGGAATTATCTTGTTCTCTGTTCTACCTCAAGTCTACTTGATTTATACTTCTTTCCTAAAAACATCAGGTATGGTATTTGTCAAAGGTTATTCTCTAAACAGTTACAAGGTAGCTTTCAATCGTATGGGATCTGCTATTTTCAATACTATTCGTATCCCTTTGATTGCCTTAGTTCTAGTTGTCCTATTCGCAACATTTATCTCCTACCTAGCCGTTAGAAAACGGAATTTGTTTACAAACTTAATTGACAGCCTCAGTATGGTCCCTTATATTGTACCCGGAACTGTTCTAGGGATTGCCTTCATTTCTTCCTTCAATACCGGTCTATTTGGAAGTGGATTTCTTATGATTACAGGAACTGCTTTCATCTTGATTATGTCTCTATCTGTCAGAAGATTACCGTATACTATTCGCTCATCTGTTGCTAGCTTGCAACAAATAGCACCAAGTATTGAAGAAGCTGCTGAAAGCTTAGGAAGTAGCCGTCTCAATACCTTTGCCAAGATTACAACTCCAATGATGCTATCTGGTATTATTTCTGGAGCTATCCTATCTTGGGTTACAATGATTTCAGAACTCTCTACTTCTATCCTCCTCTACAATGTCAAAACAAGAACAATGACTGTAGCCATTTATACAGAGGTTCTCAGAGGGAATTACGGTGTAGCCGCAGCCTTATCAACTATCCTGACTGTTCTAACAGTAGGTTCCTTGCTCTTGTTTATGAAAATCTCTAAAAGCAATAGCATTACACTTTAGTTTTCCCCATCAAAAACAGCCGAAAGGATTACTTCGGCTGTTTTTTCTTATTTTGATATTCCTACTAGATTCCTAGTTCATTGCAAACAAGTCTAGACTAATTAAATAGAGACTTCCTCCATCTTCTCACGTCCTAGTTGTCGGTAACTACTGTCACCGACAACTTCTACGCTAAACTGGCCGTCCTCATATTCAAGTATCGTCACGCTACCATTATCGAGACCATGCGGATGCATGCCATTAATCAGATACACAATGGTTCCAATGGTCATTCCGTGGCTCACGACTAGGGCATTGCCCCCACCTTGCTCTTCCATTTCTTTGGCAATCGCTTCAAAACCTTCCTTGATTCGGCCACTGAGTTTTTCCCATCCTTCAGCCCAACCAGCTGTATCGACCTCTACCAACCCCTCAGCCAGTTCAGCATAAGACAATTGGTGAACATGATCCACATTAAAGATACGAGGAATAATGCCCATGAAAAGATCACCATCATAAGCTCCGTCAAAGCTACCAAAACACCATTCTCTGATACGTTTGTCCATGCGATAAGGGATTTTCCCCTGCAAACCAAGTTCTTCAAGAATAATTCCCATTGTCTGAATGGTGCGGCCAGAATCACTGGAATAAGCGCGATCAAACTGTAGACCAGATTCTCGCAAACCGATTCCTAATTCTTGAATCCCTCGCTCACCTTCAGCCGTTAAAGGAGTATCGCTCCAACCTTGCGCGCGACCAATCGTGTTAAACATAGTCTTGCCATGACGTACCAAATACAATCGTACTTTTACCATTTTCCGTCCTCCGTTTGCTTCTATTATATCATGGATGATAAAACAAAAGCCACCCAGACAGGTGACTTTTGCAGGAGATTATTATGAAAAAGTTTAGGAGTTCTATTAAATAAAGATATTAGATGAAAATCAAATTCAAACTAAATCAGTGTTATCTGTTTCAAATAATATTAGGAGGTCTTTATTTAATGATTATAGTATACACATCCAACCTTAAATAGAACTTAAAATTTCTCCTATTTTCTTAATTTTTAAAACTATGAATTGGTGCTGGGATTTGTCCTCCACGAGAGATGAAATCAACAGACGAAGCTCCATTGACCTTCATAACAGGTGCAGTACCCAATAGACCACCAAACTCAATCATATCGCCTTCTTTTCCTTTTGGAATGATACGAACAGCCGTTGTTTTCATGTTAATGACACCAATTGCAGCCTCATCTGCAATCATAGCAGCAATGGTTTCAGCAGGTGTATCCTCCGGAATGGCAATCATATCCAAACCAACGGAACAGATAGCCGTCATAGCTTCTAGTTTTTCCAAATTAAGAGAGCCATTTTGTACTGCAGCAATCATTCCTTCATCCTCAGAAACAGGAATAAAGGCACCAGACAAACCACCAACTTGGTTGCAGGCCATCACTCCACCCTTCTTAACTTGGTCGTTCAAGAGTGCCAAGGCAGCCGTCGTCCCGTGTGTCCCAACTGTTTCTAGCCCCATTTCTTCAAGGACACGTGCAACAGAATCTCCAACCGCAGGAGTTGGCGCCAAACTCAAGTCCACAATACCAAACTCCACACCCAGTCTCTCACTGGCCATTTGACCAACCAATTGACCGATACGAGTGATTTTAAAGGCAGTTTTCTTAACTGTTTCGGCTACTACATCAAAGCTCTGTCCACGAACTTTTTCCAAGGCACGTTTCACCACACCAGGACCGGAAACTCCGACATTGATGATAACATCTGCCTCCCCAACACCATGGAAGGCACCCGCCATAAATGGATTGTCCTCAACAGCATTAGCGAATACAACCAACTTGGCCGCCCCCATATCTGATAGATTAGCCGTTTCCTTGATAACTCGTCCCATATCTGCGACAGCCGTCATATTGATACCAGACTTGGTTGAGCCGATATTGACTGACGAGCAGACCTTGTCCGTTTCAGCCAAAGCACGAGGAATAGAATTGATGAGAATCTCATCTCCCTTTTGGTACCCCTTTTGTACCAAGGCAGAGAAGCCACCGATAAAATCCACACCGATTTCTTTCGCAGCCTTATCAAGCGCTTTTGCCAGAACAACGTAGTCCGTCGCATCTGTCGCTGCCCCAATCAAAGAGATAGGAGTCACCGATACACGCTTATTAACGATTGGAATCCCCAACTCAGCCGCAATTTCATCGCCAACAGCCACTAAATTAGCTGCCTTGGTCGTAATCTTTTGATAAATTTTCTCCGCAGCACGATTGATATCTGGATTGATACAGTCCAAAAGGGAAATCCCCATGGTAATAGTTCTGATATCGAAGTTTTGCTCCTCAATCATGGCGATGGTCTCAGTAACTTGTCTAATATCCATGATAACCTCCTAGATATTATACATAGCTTCGAAAATCGCTGCACTCTGAATATTGATTTTCACATTCAAAGTTTGCCCAAAAGCTTCAAATTCATTACGAAGATAAGTGAAATCTTGTTTTTCATCACTAGAGACGACAGCCATCATCGTGAAATATTCATCCAAGACAGTTTGAGAGATATCATCAATATTCAAACCCAATTCTGCAATTTTACCAGAAACACCTGCAACAATTCCAGATTTATCTTTACCAACAACAGTTATAATCGCTTTCATAAGCAAACTCCAATTCTTCTTTTAATAGGAAACCTGAACATTAAACAGGATTCTTTTCAAATAGTATAGCATAATTCTAACTAAAATACTCAAAAACGCCTGCTTACGAAGTTGTTCTTAAGAAAAAAACAATTTCGTAAACAAGCGTCTACTATCCCAACTTATGATGAGTGTTCCCGCTAGGACCGAGATCCTAGCGGTAGACCAGAGCTAGACTAAGAGCACAAGACTCCATCATCATAACACTCAACAAAATTGATGATTTTATACTAATTCGATGATCGCCATTGGCGCTGCATCACCACGACGTGGTTCAGTTTTAAGGATACGAGTGTATCCACCGTTACGTTCAGCATAACGAGGTGCAATTTCTGAGAACAATTTTTGAAGTGCTGTAGTAGAAGTGTACTTATCAGTTGCTTCATCATAGTTTTCAGATGCGATTTCATTACGTACGAAAGCAGCTGCTTGACGACGTGCATGCAAATCACCACGTTTACCTAGAGTAATCATTTTTTCAACAGTTTTACGGATTTCTTTAGCACGAGCTTCAGTTGTCACGATTGATTCGTTGATCAAAAGGTCAGTTGTCAAATCGCGAAGCATTGCTTTACGTTGTGAGCTAGTGCGTCCTAGTTTACGGTAAGCCATTTATTCCTCCTTTATTTATCTTTTAATCCAAGACCCAAATCAATGAGTTTGAGTTTCACTTCTTCCAAACTCTTGCGTCCAAGATTTCGTACTTTCATCATCTCTGCTTCAGATTTTTCTGTCAAATCATGCACAGTATTGATACCGGCACGTTTCAAACAGTTGTATGAACGCACAGACAAGTCCAGTTCCTCAATCGTACGATCCAAAATACGGTCGTCAGATTCAGTATCAGCTTCTTTCATCACTTCAGTTGACTTAGCAATCTCAGTAAGATTTGTAAACAAATCAAGATGTTCTGTCAAAATACGTGCTGAAAGCCCTAAAGCATCTTCTGGAATAATTGTTCCATTTGTCAAGATTTCAAGGGTTAATTTGTCAAATCCATCATTGCTACCTACACGAGCAGGTTCCACTTGATAGTTGACTTTTGTAACTGGTGTATAAATAGAATCTACAGCAAGTGTTCCAACTGGTGCATTATCTTTTTTATTTTCATCAGCAGGTACATATCCACGACCACTGTTAACAGTCATAGTCGCTTTTAGCGAAGAACCTTCACCGATTGTAAAGAGATAATGATCTGGATTTACAATTTCAATATCGCTATCTGTCAAAATGTCACCGGCTGTTACTTCAGCAGGACCTTCAACATCTAGTTCGATGATTTTTTCGTCTTCAACGTACGATTTCACTGCAATTCCTTTAATGTTCAGAATGATTTGCATCACGTCTTCACGAACACCTGGAACTGTGTCAAACTCATGTAACACACCATCAATATTGATAGATGTCACAGCTGCTCCTGGTAGAGAAGCTAGAAGTACACGACGAAGAGAGTTACCAAGAGTTGTACCGTAGCCACGTTCAAGTGGTTCGATTACAAACTTGCCATAATCTTTATTTTCATCAATTTTTGTTATATTTGGTTTTTCAAACTCGATCATTTAGTTACTCCCTCTTAAACGAAAAGCAGTGTAATGCGATGATTATACACGGCGACGTTTTGGAGGACGAGCACCATTGTGTGGCACTGGAGTCACATCACGAATTGCTGTTACTTCAAGACCAGCGGCAGCAAGCGCACGAATAGCTGACTCACGACCAGAACCTGGACCTTTTACAGTAACTTCAACTGATTTAAGACCGTGTTCTTGTGCAGATTTAGCAGCAGCTTCAGAAGCCATTTGAGCAGCGAATGGTGTAGATTTACGAGAACCTTTGAAACCAAGAGCACCAGCTGATGACCAAGCAATTGCATTACCATGCACATCAGTAATCATAACAATAGTGTTATTAAATGTAGCGTGAATATGAGCAATACCAGATTCGATATTCTTTTTCACACGACGTTTACGTGTTGGTTTAGCCAAGACTTTTACCTCCTATATTATTTTTTCTTACCAGCAATCGCAACAGCTTTACCTTTACGAGTGCGAGCGTTGTTTTTAGTGTTTTGTCCACGGACAGGAAGTCCACGACGGTGACGGATACCACGGTATGAACCGATTTCCATCAAACGTTTGATGTTCAAGTTTACTTCACGACGAAGGTCACCTTCAACTTTGATTGCATCCACTTCACGACGGATAGCATCTTCTTGATCTGATGTGAGATCACGTACACGAACATCTTCTGAGATTCCAGCAGCAGCCAAAATTTTCTTAGATGTTGCAAGTCCGATACCATAAACATAAGTCAATGAGATTACTACGCGTTTGTCATTTGGAATGTCAACTCCAGCAATACGAGCCATGTTTTCTCCTTTCTATCTTATCCTTGACGTTGTTTGTGTTTTGGATTTGCTGGGCAAATTACCATAACACGACCATTACGACGAATAACTTTACAGTATTCGCAAATTGGTTTGACCGATGGTCTTACTTTCATTTCTTATCCCTCCAAGTTTTTCGATTATTTAAAGCGGTAAGTGATACGTCCACGTGTCAAGTCATATGGACTCATTTCGACAGTAACACGATCTCCCGCTAAAATACGAATATAGTTTTTACGAATTTTACCAGAAACTGTTGCTAAAATCTGATGTCCATTTTCAAGTTCAACCGTAAACATTGCATTCGGCATTGTATCAACTACTTTGCCTTCAACTTCAATCACATCGTCTTTTGCCACGCAAAAGCACCTCCATAAATTTCGATTCGATGCCTCTAGACACAGAGACAACAATTATAAGTCAGACTATCTTAGTATAACATTTGTAGCGGATTTTTGCAAGTGTGAAAAACGCTTTATTTCAAATTTGTCAATACTTTTTCGATATCTGTGAAGACATCATTGATATCTTGATTACCTTCGATGTCATGAACCAAACCTTTGGCACGGTAGTGAGCAATGATTGGTTCTCCTTGAGCAATATTAACGTCCAATCGACGTTTTACTGTCTCAGGTTTATCATCTTCACGTTGGTAGTAATCTTCTTCTTTATAGTCAACTGGTGGGTTAAAGACCTTGTGGAAAGTTGCTCCAGTTACGCGGTGGATGATACGGCCACTCAAACGTTCCAAGAGGCTATCTGGATCCACTTCTATGTTGATGACCCCTTCTAGTTCAATGTCAAGTTCAGCCAAAGTTTTGTCCAAGGCATGAGCTTGTTCGATCGTACGTGGGTAACCATCCAACAAGAATCCTGTTTCTTTAATATCATCTTGTGAAAGACGTTCTTTTACGATTCCATTTGTAACTTCATCAGGAACTAATTCACCCTTGTCAATGTATGACTTAGCAAGAACACCCATTTCAGTTTGATTTGCCATAGCAGCGCGGAACATATCACCTGTTGAGATATGTGCAACATGGAATTGTTCTACGATTTTTGCTGCTTGAGTTCCCTTACCTGCACCAGGTAAGCCCATAATCAAAAGATTCATGATTTGATCTCCTTATTTTATTTTTAAATAGAAGCAAAAAGTCTTTTCACCCCTATTTAAAAACAAAATAGAAGAGGGGAGACCAAACTCTCACTAATGTTAGAGTTAAACCTCCACTCCCTCAGCATTTACTGACTCAGTAAATACTTTTATTCTGTTCTGTCCATGAAACCAACATACTTACGTTTCAATAGGTAACCTTCCAATTGTTTGATTCCTTCAATACCTGTAGAGATAATGATCAAAAGACTGGTTCCTCCAAAAGCAACTGCCTCTGAAAGTCCAAAAACATCTTTTGCTACAATCGGTAAAATAGAAATCACACCAAGGAATAGGGAACCAACAGTTGCAAGACGACGAAGAAGTTTAGACATATATTCTTCTGTACCTTTACCAGGACGAACTCCATGGATATAAGCACCGCTCTTTTGTAAGTTTTCTGCCGCTTTTTCAGGATTAATCTGTACAAACGTATAGAAGAATGTAAAGAGAATAATCAATAAAGCATACATAGCAATACCAGTTGGTGAAGTTGTTGCCAGCATTTCTTGTGCTGTTCTTACCCAAGCCCAATCATGACCTGTAGCGCTCAAAAACTGAAGAATAGCCGCAGGCGCTGCAGTAATCGAACTTGCAAAGATAACAGGGATAACTCCAGCAGGGTTTACCTTCAAAGGTAGGTAAGAGCTAGATGGAGCACCTTGTGCAACCTTAGTATATTGGATTGGAATTTTGTATTCTGCTTGTTGAACATAAGTTGTAAAATAAATGATCAACAATACAGTAATAATCAAAATGATTACGAAAATGATAGATGAGTTGATACGGCTACTTGGGACGTTCACAAAGTAGTCCACATAGATGCCCTGAATCATCTCTGGAATTGATGCAACAATCCCGGCAAAGATAATCATAGAAACACCATTTCCGTATCCCTTATCTGTAATTTGCTCTCCCAACCAAGTCACAATCATGCTACCAGCTGTTAAGATGATACCAATCATGATAAAGACTTGTGGTGTAAGAGCTGTTTTCAACAATTGAGCTCCAGCCAAAGTATTAAAACCAGCTGTAATACCGATAGATTGCACAAAGGCTAAAACAAGAGCAATATAACGAGTAGCTTGATTTAATTTTCTTCGACCTACCTCCCCTTGTTTACCCCACTCTACAAACTTGGGTAAAATATCCATTTGCAAGAGTTGGACAACGATAGAGGCCGTAATGTAGGGACTAACACCAAGAGCAAAAACTGAGAAGTTTTTCATGGCATTCCCTGAGACCAAGCTCAACATGTTTAAGAAGGATAATCCACTTAAAGCATTCAAGCTATTGGCATTCACACCAGGAACTGTAATGCTAGTTCCGATACGAAAGACCAAAACGATAAAAATTGTAAATAAAATTTTTGATCGAACCTGCTTGACTTTAAGAGCTTCTCTTAATAATTTAAAAAACATAGGTCACCTCTCTTAGATGACTTCTACTGAACCACCTTTAGCAGTGATAGCTTCTTCAGCTGATTTAGAGAATTTAGCTGCTTTCACAGTCAATTTCTTAGTCAACTCACCGTTACCAAGAACTTTAATACCTGATTTTTCAGCTTTAACAATTCCTGCTTCGATAAGAACAACTGGAGTAACTTCAGCACCATCTTCAAAGACGTTCAATTGGTCAAGGTTCACAATTGCGTATTCTTTAGCGTTGATGTTAGTGAATCCACGTTTTGGAAGACGACGGAACAATGGAGTTTGTCCACCTTCAAAACCAAGGCGAACTCCGCCACCGCTACGAGCTTTTTGACCTTTTTGACCACGACCAGATGTTTTACCGTTACCTGATGAAGTACCACGACCAACGCGGTTACGTACTTTACGAGAACCTTCTGCAGGTTTCAATTCATGAAGTTTCATTTTTATTTTCTCCTCTTTTGTAAAATGCTAGCGCCGATAAGGGAGAAAAGGTTGTCTCCCCCATCAACTCGCCTATACGACGTCATCATAGATGACTATATCTAGTTTTAGGGGATGGTATAGTGCACATCCCCTAAAAATTCATTAGTTTACTTCTTCAACTGTTACCAAGTGAGATACTGCTGTGATCATACCACGGATAGCAGCGTTATCTTCTTTAATAACAGAGCTGTTCAATTTGCCAAGTCCAAGTGCTACAACAGTTTTACGTTGTGATGGAATGCGTCCGATTGGAGACTTAGTCAAAGTAATTTTAATTTGAGCCATTTTATCCCCTTTCTTATGCCAAATCAGAAACTGAAATACCACGAAGGGCAGCAACTTCTTCAGCGCGTTTCAATTGTTTCAAACCTTCAACAGTTGCACGAACAATGTTGATTGGAGTGTTAGAACCAAGTGATTTAGATGTAATATCTGCCACACCTGCCAATTCCACAACGGCACGAACTGCACCACCAGCGGCAACTCCAGAACCTTCTACAGCAGGTTTCAACAATACTTTAGCTCCACCGAATTCTGAAAGAACTTCGTGTGGGATTGTTGTTCCAACCATAGGAACTTCGATCAAGTTTTTCTTAGCATCATCTACTGCTTTACGGATTGCTTCTGGAACTTCTTGAGCTTTACCAGTACCAAATCCTACGCGACCGTTGTGGTCACCAACAACAACAAGAGCTGCGAAACGAAGACGACGTCCACCTTTAACAACTTTTGTAACACGGTTGACAGCAACTACGCGTTCTTCTAATTCAACTGCATTGTCTTTAAATGCCATTTTCTAGTGTCCTCCTATTAGAATTTCAATCCGTTTTCACGAGCTGCATCAGCCAAAGCTTTCACACGTCCGTGATATAGATATCCACCGCGGTCGAACACCACTTCTGAAATACCTTTAGCGTTTGCACGTTCTGCAACGAGTTTACCGACAGCAACGGCTTGTTCAGTTTTAGTTCCTTTTGAAACTTCTTTGTCAAGAGTTGAAGCACTTGCGAGCGTTACACCCGCTACGTCATCAATCACTTGAGCGTAGATGCCTGTATTAGAACGGAATACGTTCAAACGTGGGCGATCAGCAGTTCCAGAGAGTTTTCCGCGAACGCGACGGTGGCGTTTTTGGCGGAGTTTGTTTTTATCTGGTTTTGAAATCACAGTTTTCACCTCTTTAGTTTTAAATCGTGTGCTATGCACAAAGTTGGAAAATAGGTTGGTGGTTGAGACTCAACCACTCAACATTATTTACCTGTTTTACCTTCTTTACGGCGAACGAATTCACCAACGTAACGGATACCTTTACCTTTATATGGTTCTGGTGAACGAAGGCTACGTACGTAAGCAGCTGTTTGTCCAACTACTTCTTTTGAAATTCCGCTAACAACGATTGTTGTTGGGTTTGGAAGTTCAAAAGTAATTCCTTCTGGAGCTTCAACTTCGTCTGGATGAGATTTACCAACAGCCAAAACAAGTTTAGATCCTTGAAGTTGTGCACGGTAACCAACCCCGCGCATTTCAAGTTCTTTCTTGAATCCTTCTGATACACCAACAACCATGTTGTTCAAAAGGGCACGAGTAGTTCCGTGAATAGTTTTCATTTCTTTTGAATCGTTTGGACGGTGAAGAGTTACTTCAGTACCTTCCACACGGATTTCAATATCTTTTGAGAACTCACGAGTAAGTTCTCCTTTAGGTCCTTTTACAGTTACAACGTTGTCATTGTTAGTGAGTTCAACACCAGCAGGCAACACGATAACTTTATTACCAATACGTGACATGTTTATTTTCTCCTGTTAAATTGTCAGGCCAGAATGGCCAGTTTTCACGGGGTTCAGATACTTATTTAGTTCAAGAGCTGAACTGAACACGCTCTAAGAACTGTGCAAAATAGATAAGTTGGCTTGTTTGTAAACAAACTTCTCCAACTTTCTAATTTTGCTTTGTTCTTTACGAGCTTTGTATCTTGATTTTACCAAACGTAAGCGATAACTTCTCCACCAACATTCTTTTGGCGTGCTTCTTTATCAGTAAGCAAACCTTCAGAAGTTGAAAGGATAGCAATTCCAAGTCCGTTAAGAACTTTTGGAAGGTCTTCACGTTTTTTGTAGACACGAAGTCCTGGTTTAGAAACACGTTTCAAGTTAGTGATAACTTTTTCACCATTTGGTCCGTATTTAAGGAATACACGGATGATGCCTTGTTTGTCATCTTCGATGATTTCAACGTTTTTTACAAAACCTTCGCGTTTAAGGATTTCAGCAATCCCTTTTTTGATGTTTGATGCAGGTACTTCAAGTACTTCGTGTTTAGCTTGGTTAGCATTACGAATACGAGTTAGGAAGTCTGCGATTGGGTCAGTCATAACCATTTTGTTTTTCTCCTCTTACTAGTAGTTTGCAAGTTGCACTTGCTAGTTAATGATTGAGCTAGGCTCAGATAGTATTGATACATTCAAATGAGAAAACTCTTATTTGAACACGAGCTACAACCTGTGCAAAAAAGATAAATTTGTTTTGGAGCATCGCTCCTACACCAAATTTCCTATTTTTGCTGTGGTTGTTACGCTCTTCGTATCATGATATTACCAAGATGCTTTGGTAACGCCTGGGATTTGTCCTTTGTAAGCTAATTCACGGAAGCAAACACGGCAAAGTTTAAATTTGCGGTAAACTGAATGTGGACGACCACATTTTTCACAACGAGTATAAGCTTGAGTAGAGAACTTCGCTGGACGTTTGTTCTTAGCAATCATTGATTTTTTAGCCATTAGATTTACCTCCTATATTATTTTGCAAAAGGCATTCCAAGGCCTGTAAGCAATGCACGTGACTCTTCGTCAGTGTTAGCAGTTGTTACGATAACGATGTCAAGACCACGAGTTTTGTCAACGTCATCGAAGTTGATTTCTGGGAAAATCAATTGTTCTTTCACACCAAGTGTGTAGTTTCCGCGTCCATCAAATGATTTTGTTGGAACACCGTGGAAGTCACGTACACGTGGAAGTGAAACTGAAACCAATTTATCCAAGAATTCGTACATACGTTCACCACGAAGGGTAACTTTTGCACCGATCGCAACACCTTCACGAAGACGGAAGCCGGCGATTGATTTTTTAGCTTTAGTGATAAGTGGTTTTTGACCTGAGATAAGTGCCAATTCTTCAGCAGCTTTTTCAAGGCTTTTAGCGTTTGATACAGCTTCACCAACACCCATGTTCAAAACGATCTTATCTACTTTAGGCACAGCCATCACTGATGAGTAGTTGAATTGTTCTGTCAAAGCAGGAACTACTTCATTAAGATATTTTTCTTTTAAACGATTTGCCATTATACTTCTCCTTTCCTTCGTGATTAATCAAGCACTTCGCCTGATTTTTTGTTGTAGCGAACTTTTTTACCGTCTACAAATTTGTAACCAACACGACCAGCTACACCATTTTTGTCCAAAACTTGAACGTTTGATACGTGGATAGCTGCTTCTTTCTCGATGATACCACCTTGAGGAAGCTCGTTAGTTGGACGTTGGTGTTTCTTAACGATGTTAACACCTTCAACGATAACTTTGTTTACTTTTGGAAGGGCAGTAAGGACAACAGCTTCTGTTCCCTTATCTTTACCAGCGATTACGCGAACTTTGTCGCCTTTTTTTACAAACATTAGGTTTCTCCTTGATTTTTCTTACGCCCATAAGGGCACCCTGGAGGTAAATCCAGGGGACTAGTTTGTTTTTTAAAATTAAAGTACTTCTGGAGCAAGTGACACGATCTTCATGAAGCCACCTTCACGCAATTCACGTGCAACTGGGCCAAAGATACGTGTTCCGCGAGGAGTTTTGTCTTCACGGATGATAACTGCTGCGTTTTCGTCAAATTTGATGTATGAACCATCAGCACGACGAGCACCTGATTTAGTACGAACGATAACTGCTTTAACAACGTCACCTTTTTTAACCGCACCACCAGGAGTAGCTTGTTTTACAGATGCCACGATAACATCACCGATGTTTGCAAATTTACGTCCTGAACCACCAAGAACTTTGATAGTCAAGATTTCGCGAGCACCGCTGTTGTCTGCGACTTTCAAACGAGTTTCTGTTTGAATCATTTCAGTTTTCTCCTTTCAGGTTTGATTAGATGATGACCGCTTCTTCAACAACTTCTACAAGACGGAAACGTTTTGTAGCTGAAAGCGGACGAGTTTCCATGATACGTACGATATCGCCTTCTTTGGCAACATTGTTTTCATCATGAGCTTTGTATTTTTTAGAGTAGTTAATACGTTTACCATAGACTGGGTGGTTACGTTTTGTTTCAACTACAACTGTGATTGTCTTGTCCATTTTGTCAGATACAACACGTCCAACAAGAACTTTACGATTATTGCGTTCCATTGAAATTTCTCCTTCCCTAGTCTATTATTTCGCTTCAGATTGAACTGTTTTGATACGAGCGATTTGTTTTTTAACTTCTTTCAAGCGAGCTGTTTGTTCCAATTGACCAGTAGCAGCTTGGAAACGAAGTTCAAACAATTCTTTTTTCAATTCGTTTTCGCGCTTCGCGAGTTCTTCTTGAGAAAGACCACGAAGTTCTTTAACAAATTCTTTTACTTCATTAAGTTTCATGCCTTCTCCTTATTCTGCTTCACGTTTTACGAATTTACATTTAACTGGCAATTTGTGGCTAGCAAGACGAAGCGCTTCGCGAGCGATCTCTTCAGATACACCAGCGATTTCGAACATCACTTTACCACGTTTAACTGGTGCTACCCAACCTTCAGGTGCCCCTTTACCAGATCCCATACGCACACCGATAGCTTTAGCAGTGTATGATTTGTGTGGGAAGATTTTAATCCAAACTTTACCACCACGTTTCATGTAACGAGTCATGGCGATACGAGCAGCTTCGATTTGGCGGTTAGTGATCCAGTGGCTAGTTGTAGCTTGAAGACCGTATTCACCGAATGCTACTTCTTTTCCACCTTTTGCTTCACCGCGCATTTTTCCACGGAATTCACGACGGTGTTTAACACGTTTAGGTACTAACATTGGTTATTTACCTCCTTTAGTGTTTTTGCGAGCTGGAAGAACTTCACCACGGTAGATCCATACTTTAACACCAAGTTTACCGTATGTAGTATCTGCTTCTTCCCAAGCGTAATCGATATCTGCACGAAGTGTGTGAAGTGGAACAGTTCCTTCAGAGTATCCTTCAGCACGGGCAATATCTGCACCGTTCAAACGACCTGATACTTGAGTTTTAATTCCTTTAGCTCCAGCACGCATTGCACGTTGGATTGCTTGTTTCTGTGCACGACGGAAAGCAACACGTTGCTCCAATTGACGAGCAATACCTTCACCTACAAGGTGAGCATCCAAATCAGGTTGTTTGATTTCGATGATGTTGATGTGTACTTGTTTTCCTGTCAATTTGTTAAGTTTTGCACGGAGTCCATCAACGTTAGCACCACCTTTACCGATAACCATACCTGGTTTAGCAGTGTGAAGTGAAACGTTAACTTTGTTTACTGCGCGTTCGATTTCGATAGTTGAAACTGCTGCGTCAGCAAGTTCTTTTTGAACGAATTTACGGATTGCAAGATCTTCATGAAGGTAATCCGCGTATTCTTTTTCAGCATACCATTTGGCATCCCAATCACGGATGATGCCGACACGCATACCAATTGGATGTACTTTTTGACCCACGATTTTACCTCCTTATTTTTCTGCAACAGCTACAGTGATGTGAGCTGTACGTTTGTTGATTGGTGAAGCTGAACCTTTCGCACGTGGACGGAAACGTTTCATAGTTGGTCCTTCGTTTGCGAATGCTTCAGATACTACCAAGTTAGCTTTATCCAAACCAAAGTTGTTTTCAGCGTTAGCTACAGCTGAGTTCAAAACTTTCAAGATGATTTCAGCAGCTTTGTTTGGAGTGAATGTCAAGATTGCGATTGCATCGGCTACGCTTTTACCACGGATGTTATCAAGAACAAGACGTGATTTACGAGGTGAAACACGTACTGTACGAGCCATTGCTTTAGCTGAAGTAATTTCTGCCATTTATGTTCTCCTTATTTTCTACGTGTTTTCTTGTCGTCTGCAGCGTGACCTTTGTAAGTACGAGTTGGTGCAAATTCACCAAGTTTGTGACCTACCATGTCTTCTTGGATGTAAACAGGTACGTGTTTACGTCCGTCATAAACTGCAATAGTGTAACCAATGAAACTTGGGAAGATCGTTGAACGACGTGACCAAGTTTTAATAACTTTTTTCTTTTCGTCGTTAGCTTGAGCTTCAACTTTTTTCATCAAATGCTCATCGACGAAAGGTCCTTTTTTAAGACTGCGTCCCATTTTTATATTTTCTCCTTTAAATGTTGTACCACAGCGGCTTGCGCTCCTATGGAGCGCTACCGAGCTGGCGGATTTACTAGTTGCTTAAGCGACTAGTTTAATATTATTTCTCGTTGCGACGACGAACGATAAGTTTGTCAGATTTCGCTTTCTTGTTACGAGTTTTAAGACCAAGAGCAGGTTTGCCCCATGGAGTAGATGGTGCTTTACGACCAACTGGTGCTTTACCTTCACCACCACCGTGTGGGTGATCGTTAGGGTTCATTACAGAACCACGAACTGTTGGGCGGATACCTTTCCAACGGCTACGTCCTGCTTTACCAAGGTTTACAAGTCCGTGTTGTTCGTTTCCGACAACACCAACTGTAGCACGGCAAGTTCCAAGAATCATACGAACTTCACCTGATTGAAGACGAACAAGAACGTATTTACCTTCAGAACCCAATACTTGAGCAGATGCTCCAGCAGCACGTACCAATTCACCACCACGACCTGGTTTCAACTCGATGTTGTGGATCAAAGTACCAACTGGGATGTTAGCAAGTGGAAGAGCATTTCCGACTTTGATATCTGCTTCTGGACCTGAAACGATACGTTGACCTACTTCAAGACCTTTTGGAGCGATGATGTATGCTTTCACACCGTCAGTGTAGTGTACAAGAGCGATGTTTGCAGAACGGTTTGGATCGTACTCGATTGTTTTAACAACTGCTTCAACGTTGTCTTTGTTACGTTTGAAGTCAACCAAACGGTAGAAACGTTTGTGTCCACCACCTTGGTGACGAACAGTGATACGACCGTTGTTGTTACGACCAGCCTTGCTCTTCAAAGCAACAAGCAATGATTTTTCAGGAGTGCTTGTTGTGATTTCAGCGAAATCCAAAGAAGTCATATTACGGCGACCGTTTGTTGTTGGTTTATAAACACGAATTCCCACGATATTTCCTCCTTAGATTATTCAGCTTCAGCAGCAAACAACTCGATTGCTTTAGAATCAGCTGTAAGTGTGATGATAGCTTTTTTAGTTTTGTTAGTAAAACCAGTGTAACGTCCAACACGTTTAGCTTTTGGTTTTACGTTGATTGTGTTAACATTAGCAACTTTAACACCTTCGAAAGCAGCTTCAACAGCTTGCTTGATCAAAAGTTTGTGTGCACGAGTGTCAACTTCAAATACATATTTTCCTGCTTCAAGTTGAGCCATTGAGCTTTCAGTGATGACAGGTTTTTTGATAACATCATACAAATTCATTATGCAAGAACCTCCTCGATTTTAGAGATAGCTGCTTGAGTAACAAGAAGTTTGTCACTATTTGCGATGTCAAGAACACTTGCAGTTGTAGCAGTCGCAACTTTCACGTTTGGAAGGTTACGAGCTGAAAGAGCTGCGAATTCGTTTCCTTCTTCAAGAATAACAAGGACTTTAGAATCGATGCTCAAAGCTGCAAGAACTTTTGCAAATTCAGCAGTTTTTGGAGCTGTAAATTCAAGAGAATCAACGGCTACAAATTTATTTTCAGCAACTTTTTCTGAGTAAACAGATTTAAGCGCAAGGCGACGAACTTTTTGAGGAAGTTTGTACGCATAGCTACGTGGAGTTGGTCCGAAGACGATTCCACCACCACGCCATTGTGGAGAGCGGATAGAACCTTGACGAGCACGTCCAGTTCCTTTTTGACGCCATGGTTTGCGTCCGCCACCTGAAACAGCTGAGCGGTTTTTAACTGCGTGAGTTCCTTGACGAAGGCTAGCACGTTGGCTGATAATCACATCAAACACAACAGATTGGTTTGGTTCGATACCAAAGATTGCATCGTTAAGAACAACTTCGCCCGCTTGTTTACCAGTTTGGTCGAATAATGTTACATTTGCCATTTTGACTGTATTCCCCTTTCCTTATTATTTACCAGCTTTAACTGCTGACTTGATAGTGATAAGAGATTTCTTAGCACCTGGTACGTTACCTTTGATAAGGATAACGTTCTTTTCTGGAACAACTTGTACAACTTCAAGGTTTTGAATTGTTACGCGGTCGCCACCCATGCGTCCTGCAAGGTTTTTACCTTTGAATACGCGGTTAGGTGCAACAGGTCCCATAGAACCTGGACGACGGTGGTAACGAGAACCGTGAGCCATTGGTCCACGTGATTGTCCGTGGCGTTTGATAACACCTTGGAAACCTTTACCTTTAGAAGTACCAGTTACGTCAACAACGTCTCCAGCTGCGAATGTTTCAACTGTGATTTCAGCACCAACTTCCAAGCCTTCAACGTTTTTGAATTCACGAATGAAGCGCTTAGGAGCCGTGTTAGCTTTCGCTACATGTCCTTTAGCAGGTTTGTTGCTCAATACTTCGCGTTTGTCATCGAAACCAACTTGGATAGCGTTGTATCCGTCTGTTTCAACAGTTTTAACTTGAAGAACAACGTTTGGAGTTGCTTCAATAACTGTTACAGGGATCAATTCGCCAGCTTCAGTGAAGATTTGAGTCATTCCCACTTTTTTCCCTAAGATTCCTTTTGTCATGAGAAAATAGTTCCTTTTCTATATTTTTTATTCAAAAAGTTTTTAACGAGCGTTTTTTATGCTCAAGTCTAAGATACAAAGGGCGTCAAACTCAAAGTGAAAATAGGAAACTGACGCAGTGTCTAGCAGACACTAGGAAGTTTATCTTTTTCACACCGAGTTTAGCCCGTGTTCAATTAGATTGAAACACCAGCCTCTGCTCTTTTATATTTTAGATTAAAGTTTGATTTCTACGTTTACACCACTTGGAAGATCCAATTTCATCAAAGCATCAACTGTTTTTTGAGTTGGGTTAACGATATCGATCAAACGTTTGTGTGTACGCATTTCAAATTGTTCGCGAGAGTCTTTGTATTTGTGAGTCGCACGAATGATTGTGTAGAGGCTACGTTCAGTTGGAAGTGGGATTGGACCCGCAACTTGTGCACCTGTACGAGTAGCTGATTCTACGATTTTTGCAGCCGCTGTGTCAAGCGTACGGTGTTCGTAAGCTTTCAAACGGATACGGATTTTTTTGTTTGCCATCTTTTTCTCCTTTTCGTCTATTTAAGATAATAGGCTAGCTCCACAAGAAAACCGACACGACGTTGCGTGGCAATGCAACCGAGCGTGTCGCAACCTCTTGCATCAAAGCTAAGGCTGTAATTTACAGCACCATAATAGAATAACACAAAGCCCCTGCGATTGCAAGGGATTTGTTGCTGTTTTTTTAAATTTTTAACATGAAAATGTTTTCTTTTTTGATAGGTCATTTATTTAAATATTCTATGGAAGAAAGTTACTCTCTCTTCACCTGTTCATAGCTTTCTTTTCCGTCATTAAGCTTGTCCCAAATGACTACTTGCCCACTTTGGAGCGATTTTTGCACATCGATGATTCGTTGATTGGAAGAACCTCGAAACTGAAGCATGAGATTTCTTTTAGTTCGATCGTATCTTCCATCAACAAGAATATTAATCAGTGACAAGAGTTCCATTTTATCTGGAGTTTCCAACATCATTTCTTCCCAAGTGTAGCCGGTCCAAGACCAGATGTCTTTGTCTGGCAATTCCTTCCGAATCCGCTTAACGAGTGGTAAGAGAATACCCGTATTGAGAAAGGGCTCCCCTCCCAGCAAGGTCAAGCCTTGAACATAGGGCTGGGCAAGGTCTGCCATGATTTGTTCTTCTAATTCTGCTGTATAGGGAATGCCAGCATTGAAGGACCAGGTAGCTACATTATAACACCCCTCGCAGTGAAACATGCAGCCTGATACATAGAGAGAGTTCCGCACACCTTCTCCATCCACAAAGTTAAAGGCCTTATAGTCAATGATACGGCCTTGACTTAGCTCCTCACTTTTCCATTCTTGTGGTTTTGGATTATTCATTCGCTACCTCTATCCAATAACGTTCGACTCCATTACGAACATCCTCAATGAGACCTCCATTTGCTAGTATGACTGCTCTGCTAGCAGGATTATTCACGCTACAGGTCACCAGAGTTTTCTTGATGTTCTTCTCCTTAGCAATTTGCAAGCCCTGACAGAGAGTTTCTTTAGCATAACCCTTGCCTCTTTCTGATGGACGAATGGAGTAGCCAATGTGACCAGCATAACTCAGTAAACCCTCATTCAGTCTCAATCGCAGATTCAAAAATCCTAGAGCACGACCTACATCATCAAATGATACAAATTGAATAGAAGGAACACGATTTTCAGGCAAGTTTATTCCCATCTCTTTTTGCATATTTGTTTCCAACCACTCTTCATACACAAAGTTCTCTGTATCCCAAAATCCTCCGTCATGGGCTGATTGGCTCTTTTCAAACTCTGCCATCATCTCTAAAACTGTTTCTTTATCTGCTAATCTTGGTCTGCGTAGTTCCATCCTTACCTCCCACTAAGAGAAAAGCGAGAGTTGACTCTCACTTTTATTTTTTCTTGTTCTTGTTTAAAAATTGTTCTCTGAGGTTGAGCAAACGTTCTTTCTTACCAGCTCCACCTTTAGAGTGTTTCTCGTGATAACGGGTCACTTGTGCGCGCCCCTTATCGTCTAATTGATATTTTCCCATCTCATTTCTTTCTAATTGGTTACTTGATGACCAGCTATTTTAATCGTTGAGCCATTCATGTGTTTGACACGCGCTGCGATTTCCTTGTGACGTCCATTGACCATAGGTCTCGCTTGAGGATTGCCTAAATAGCCACAAGTCCGTTTAACAACGTCTACTGTTTTAGGGTCGCTATTGCCACAGTTAGGACAAGCAAAGCCCCTCTCAGTTGGTTCAAAATCCCCTTCAAAATCACACTTGTAGCAACGGTCAATTGGTGTATTGGTCCCTAGATAGCCGACACGGTCATAGGCATAGTCCCAGACAGCTTCCAAGGCCTTTGGATTTTGCTGGAGAACTGGATACTCACAATAATGGATGAAACCACCCGACGCACCTGCTTCTGGATAGATTTTTTCAAAATCCAGTTTTTCAAACGGTGTTGGATTTTTACGAACATCGTAGTGGAAAGAGTTGGTGTAGTATTCCTTGTCTGTAATATCAGGAATAGAACCAAACTTCTCTGTATCTAGTCGACAGAAACGGTCTGTCAAACTTTCAGATGGTGTTGAGTAGATAGAGAAATGATAGCCATATTGGTCAGACCACTCTTCTACACGGCGTTTCATATCACGAATGATGTCCAGAGTGAATTCCTTGGCTTCTGTATTGTGTTCCCAGCTATTTCCAAAGAAGACAGTAGCCACTTCGTACAAACCGATGTAACCCAGCGAAACAGTTGCCCGACGATTCTTAAAGAGCTGGTCAACACTTTCTTCTTTACCTAGACGATGGCCAAAAGCACCGTACTGATAAAGGATAGGAGCATTCGCTGGCGTCGCTTCTTTAGTGCGTTCGACACGGTAAACCAGAGCATCTTCTGCGATATTCATACGCTCGTTGAAGATTTCCCAGAACTTATTCATGTCGCCCTCAGACTCAAGAGCAATACGAGGCAGGTTAACTGTCACAACACCCAGATTCATACGGCCTGAATTGACTTCTACACCATTTTCATCCTTCCACCCTTGAAGAAACGAACGGCAGCCCATAGGAACCTTGAAAGAACCTGTCAAGTCAACAATCTTATCGTAAGACAAGACGTCTGGGTACATCCGCTTGGTTGCACACTCGAGGGCTAACTGCTTGATGTCATAGTTTGGAGTTCCTTCCTCTAAGTTAAGGCCTCTTTTAAGCGTGAAAATAAGTTTAGGAAAGATAGCCGTACGATGTTCTGAACCGAGGCCCTTAATGCGAATGTTTAAGATAGCTTTTTGAATTTCACGCTCAAAACGATTGGTTCCTAGACCAAAACCTAGCGAAGTGAAAGGTGTTTGTCCATTTGAAGTGAAGAGAGTATTAATTTCATACTCGAGAGATTGCATGGCATCATAGATATCTTTTTGGGTTTTCTTCCAAGCGTAATCTTCCCGTTTGTCAGGTAAGACCCATTCTTCCGCATCCTTGAGGTGTTTTTGGTAATTCTTCTCTGCATAAGGCGCCAAAACTTCATCGATACGGTCAGCTGAACAGCCACCGTACTGGCTAGAAGCAACGTTGGCGATAATTTGAGAAATCTGAGCTGTCGCAGTCTGGATAGACTTGGGACTTTCTACCTCTGCATTTCCAATCTTAAAACCATTCTCCAACATACCTTTAAAATCAATCAAACAGCAGTTAGTCATAGGTGTATAAGGACTGTAGTCCAAATCGTGATAGTGGATATCCCCTTTTTGGTGGGCATTGGCTACGTGCTTAGGCAGCATTTGCAGTCCGATTGATTTCCCAACAATACCTGCTGTCAAATCACGCTGAGTGTTAAAGACATCACTGTCTTTATTAGCATTTTCATTGACAACTGCCTGGTCTTTATTGAGAAGTTTATGGATGCTAAAGTTGATATCTGTCGCTTTCGAGCGCTCAAAATCCCTCTGTGTCCGATAAGTGATATACTCCTCAGCCAGCGCATATTCTTTGGCTTCAAGAAGTTCATGTTCTACGATATTTTGAATTTCGTAAATCTTAACCCCCTGTGGAAAGCGACTATGAATTTCTGTGACAATTCGCTCAGTCAGAGCATTTAGGCGTTTTTCAACCAAGGGTGTCACATCCATAACCTTGTCAGCCGCCTTGTGGAGAGCCTTATCAATCTTGTCCACATCAAATACAACACGTCTCCCATCTCGTTTTTCAACGAAGAGGGTTGGTAAGGTTGTAATTTTTTCTTCTAGTGCAATCATATGCATGCTCTTTTCTAAAATGTGATATCTAAAAAGTATTATATCACTAAAAAAATAAAAATCAATATCTTGTGTTAAAAATCCTAAAATTTTTAAAAATACACAAGATATTGATTTAGCTATTTGATTTTATAGACTTTAAACTCTGAGTAATCAGTCTTTACTTGTTGGTAATTTTCTTTTAAGAGTGTCTCCGCCTCAGACCAGAGAGCCACCTTGTCGTTTACCACAATCACCTTAGGTTGGTTTTCTTTCAAGTCATTGATTAAACTAGTTTTATTCTCTTCTGTACCCGTGTAAAGAATAGGTGATGGGAACATGGATCCAGCCAAACGCTGACTTTCTTTATACATCTGAACATGTGAATCCCAAATATAAATTTGGTCTCCCTCACTCGTCTCTTGTTTGACTCTGTCTACTACTTGATGTTGTTCTCTATAAGAAGCTGGATGCAAGACAAAACGAGCCACAAAAGGAATTGCAATCAGATAAACCACCACTAGGATCGGTAGGTAGAGATTTCCCTTCATGAATTTTTTCCATAGAGTAGGAACTTCCTCTCTTCTCCGACGACGAGCTCCCCTAGCTGAATGTTTCCCACGAATACTGGTCATCAAAAGAAGGAGTAAAGATGGAATGATTAGAATCAAACGCGAACCGTGAAGAGGTTCTTGAGAAAAAAGTAACAAGGCTAATACAAATAAGAAAGCAAAACTAGCTGGTACTGAAATAACATATAATCTTGATGCCTTTGATTGGAACAAACCTAGAAAAACAAGGAAGAGAGCTCCTAAACCAAAGGTCAACAAACCATAGAATACAACATTATCCATTAGTTGAGGATTGGTGAAGACCTGAAGGGAATCAATTGGATATAAAAGACTTCCTAGAGCTTCTCCAAAACCACCTGAAGCAAGAACATAGTATCCTACTGGGTAAAAGATGAGAGAAAAGCCAAGTGCTGCTGCAAAAAACTGATAAACTCCATGAGCAAAGCGCCCATGTCCAACATTAAAGACAAATAAACCAATTATTACTACTGCAATAAAAAGAAGACTTATAAGAGGCTCTATGAAAAATGATAGGGCCAAGAAAATCCCCAGACGTAGAAATCCCTTGTCATGATTAGGATTTGATAGATAAGCTGCTATGAATGAAAATCCTGCAAACAAGAATGGTAGAGCTAAGATAGTAGCATAGCCTCCTCCAAAACCAAGACCGGATACCAAAATATAAAATATGGTTAGGAGTTGTTTGGCTTGCTCCCTTTGTCCCGTCAGATAGTCGGTTGAAGAAAAGAGGAAATAACCTCCTCCTAAGAGGGCTAGCCATTCTACCAAGGCAAAAAGGATACCTCCTTGGGTGATGTAAAGTAGTAAATAATAAAGTAGACCTTGACTAGCATAATAGCTACTGTAGAGCTGTCCTCCCTGATGTAAAGCCCACCCAATATACAAATCCTGCGCCTGAGAAGGACTTACCATATCTAAAAGTAAAGGTATCACCACAGAAAAAACCGTTGCAATCGTACTTCCAATGATGAGTCTGAAAAACGGGAAAGCTACCTGTTCTTCTTTTTCTACATGAGATCCAAGGTTCCTATCCAATCTATTTTCAATTTCATTACTCTGTATCGTTTCGGATACTTCTTCGATTCTGCCATATACAGCCATGTCGTTTCTCCTATTCAATTTATCTGTCTTAGTATATCAAAAAGACCTAGAATTGTCAGCTTGCGATGGCTGTTTGAGTGATTTTTTGCATAGTTTCACAAAGGTTTCAATTTCCCGAAATCGATGTAAATTCGTCTGTTTAAATGTTATGATATAATCCAATTCTTTCTGAGTCAGCATCGTTCCTCCTATATCTTCTTATTCGTAAAAAGCAAGAAAAAGAGGACTCAGTCATTTCCTAAGTCCTAGATTTCTTATAAGATAGGGGCGAATAACTGGGCAATTTCCTTAATCAATTTTTGATACCAGCTATTTTTTATCGTATGAGGGAAAATTTCTTGCGATACTGAAAAAATCTCCTGAAAATCTTTTTGAATCTCTGTGATTGATGCCGTTTTATATAGCAAAACTGCATCTTCATAGTGATGAAGCAAACTTCTATAATCTAAATTAATTGTTCCAACTGCAGCAAAGTCCTTATCCACTAGGATTTGTTTACTGTGGATAAAGCCTGGACTATACTCAAAAATCCTTACTCCTGCTGACAACAAATCCGGATAGGCCCCTCTTGTTATGAGCTGGATTAATTTTTTATCCGGAATGAAAGGAGTCACGATGCGGACATCAACACCTCTCATGGCTGCATTTTTA
This sequence comes from Streptococcus mitis, assembly GCF_047463435.1. GTDB lineage: Bacteria > Bacillota > Bacilli > Lactobacillales > Streptococcaceae > Streptococcus > Streptococcus mitis_DS. Next base: position 49,019 of record NZ_JASHDW010000006.1, read on the forward strand.
ATACTCTCAGTTAAATCATAGTCAATAATCAAATAGGGGGTTGTGATATAGACTGAATCAGTAGCCTGATTAATCAAACTTTGATAAACTTTTTTCCCTACCTGAGTACGGAAGATGGGCTTGGGTCCACTACCGTAAGGAATGCAGAGCCCTTGGCCAGAACAAGGCTGATTTTCCAAGTGATACTGGTCAAAATCACTGATTTCCCCACGATTGATGTACCAAGTCATCAAAAAGAGACGGGTTAGAGCCTTGACACCAGGGCCATCTATGCGAATCCCACTATCCTTCCAATAGCCAAAGCGTTCTACATGGTTGATATACTCATCGGCTAAGTTAATGCCTCCTGTATAAGCTACCTGACCATCTATAACAAGGATTTTACGATGGTCTCGATTATTATAAGCTACCGTCAAACGAGGAATCACCTTGTTAAACTTATGAGCTTCAATTCCTCGACTACGAAGCTGAACAGTATAGTCTCCAGGTAAAGTCGCCATACAACCGATATCATCATAGAGCATCTTGACCTCTACACCCTGAGCTGCCTTTTGCTCTAGTATATCTAGTATGCTATTCCACATCAGACCTTCTTCGACAATATAGTACTCTAGAAAGATAAATTTCTCAGCTTTCTTGAGGTCTTCCAACATATGTTGCCACATGCTTTCACCCGAAGAAAAGAATTGTGAATCTGTTCGATCATAGACATCGGCATTGCTATCCATACTTAGCAAAGATTTGATAACTCCGTAAGCCGCCTTATCATCTTCCTTCAATTTCTGGCGGAGAGCTTTACTGTTATCCTCCCGAAAATGCATGGAGCCAAGTTTGTCCAACTGCTTGATTTCTTTTTTGGACAATCGCCTTTCACCAAACATCAGATAGAGCAGGGGGCCAATAACAGGAACAAAGGTCACCACTAACCACATTACCTTGCTTTCAGGCGCCATGGAACGATTGACAATCGCTACGATAGTCGCCATACTCATAAAGATTAAGAGAATACCCCATCGAATAGGAGCCATCCGCCCTAAATAAAGAAAGAGACCAAAAACAAGACACAGTTCAAGCAACATAATCGAAAGACTAAAGCCATACTTGGACATCAATAATTGAAATTTTCTATATTTCATACATCCCCTCCTTGATATTTTGATACTCAATGAAAAGCAAAGAGCAAACTAGGAAGCTAGCCGCAGGTTGCTCAAAACACTGTTTTGAGGTTGCAGATGGAAGCTGACGTGGTTTGAAGAGATTTTCGAAGAGTATGAATGCTAAAAACAGGTAATTGATACTAGTATAACTCAGGTATTCGGTAGAAGGCAAGTATTTATAATCATTTTTCTGAGTAAAAGCAAAAGAGACTGACAAAACCAGTCTCCTTCCAGTCTATTTTGATAAAACAATGCGATCAGACGCTTCTCTATCCCTATCGTCAATAATCATCTGATTGCCATTAATTGCATAAATCTTGGCATCATCCCCAATAATCATGCGTTGATTAGCGGCATCGAAGCTAACCTGCTTGATTTCTTGATCTCCGTCAGTTTCTACCTGTGTCCATGTACCAGTTGTTCCAGTTACCACTAAAGTGATACGGTCTCCTTCGTCCTGACCAGTATAAGTTCCATCAATATTGGTTGGTTGAGCCTCAGGCGTATTTTGTGAAGAACTTGTCGCTGCCTGGTTTGAATTTTCTGCCGAAGATGAAGCAGCAGGTTGTGATTGCTGAGTTTGTTGTGTTTGCGATTGAGCTACTGGTTGTTGAACTTGTTGAGCTCTTTGTGAACAAGCTACTAAGAGACTAAGACTTGCTAGAGAAGCAAGAGAAAGTGTGAATCTTTTTAATTTCATGATGAATTTCCTTTCTGCTACCAATTTACAGAAGTTTTTCCTTCTAACTAGTAGTTTTCCTAGTATAACAAGTTCAAAAAAGGAGGTCAATTTATCTGCTCATGGGCCAGCAAGTAGGCCCGTACTTCTGAGATAAAATAGAGAGACCCTGTAATGAATAACAAGTCTTGAGTGTCTGCTCTTGCTTCAAAATTGCTAATAAATTCTCGGTAAGAAGGAATTATATCGTAACCTGTTACATCTGTGTCATCCAAAGAACCTTGATAGTCAAAGCCGGTCACCTTGACTTCCACCTGAGGCAAATTCTCAATCAGATAACCTAACATCCCTTGATAATCCTTACGTTTCAAGGCTCCAAAGAGGATTTGAGGTCGATAGCCTTCCTGCTCTTTTTCTCTGACAAACTCCACCAGGCGAGTCAAGGCAGGGAGGTTATGAGCACCATCCAAGTAAATCTGAGGACGAATACGCTCCAAACGCCCAGCCCAATGGGTCTTCTCCAAAGCCTGTCTTACAACCTGCTCATCAACAACTTCCTTTCCTTCCCTCATAAAAAGAAGAAACGTTTGTAGCGCCAAGGCCGCATTTTCCTGCTGATAAGCTCCTTCTAATCCTATTTTCAACTGCGAAAAAGTTCCCAAAGAACTTGAAAAATCACCATTCAGCATTGAAAAATCATGACCTGCCTGATAAAGGTCAACAGCTAAAGATTCGGCTTTTTTCTGACAAACAAGCCTAGCTTCTGAAGGCAACTTAGCAATCACTGCCTTTTTACCAGCCTTAAAAATACCAGCTTTCTGCTCTACAATTGCTGCTATACTGTCACCCAGAGTCTCCTGATGGTCAAGTCCGATGGAGGTGATGACAGCAATCTCTCCAATTACCACATTGGTTGTGTCAAGTAAGCCACCAATTCCCACTTCTAATAAAACCAAATCCACCTCTTGCTCTCTAAAATAAAGAAAAGCAATCAAGGTCAGCAATTCAAAAAAGGACAACTGGTCATGAGTTTGCAGAAGTGTTTTTTCCATCTCCTTGACCTGCTCAGCTAAACGGATAAAGTCTGAGTCTGCTATAGGTTGTCCATTAATGCAGATTCGGTCATTGATGGAGACGATATGAGGGGAGGTAAAGGTCGCAACTTTTTTGCCATGCCCCATAAATAACTCCCTCATAAAAGCAATGGTAGAACCTTTCCCATTAGTCCCAGTGACGTGGATAATAGGGTAAGACATCTCGGGATTTCCTAACAAATCCACCGCTTGCTGCATTCGGCTCAAACCTGATCGAAAATTCAAACCAATCCGACTATGGAGCCATTCTTCTACTTCAAACATATACATCTCCTTGACAAAAGTCTAATCAATTATCTAGCAAAATTCCGTAGATAACAAAAATGAGGTCAGGATTTTCGTCCCGACCTCTTACCTGGTTAGCTAATCACTAGCAACTATGGATATTAACGTGGGGTAAAATTCTCCCCAAATATTTCAACTCTTCTAATTTCTAGGAGTTGGGCTGATACAGTCTCCCAGACTTACTTACGGTCTTTATTTTTAGCGTCAGGGTAAAAATGTTCACTGAACATTCCAACTCTTCTAATTTTCAGGAGTTGGGGTAAAAACGTCCCCCGGACGTTTTTACTCCTCCATAAAACTGTTGAAGACTTCTTCAATCATGTTCCATTCGTCTTCTGAGTCTTCAGGAATTGGTTGCAATTCGCCTTCTGTTCCATCTTCGTTTTCGATGAATGAGTAAGCTTGGATTTCAACTTGTCCGTCTTCGTCTTCTTCTGCGTTAACTGGAACTAGGAGAACATAGTTTTTACCAAATTCTTCTTTCCCGTCAATGGTCAAAAGGATTTCAAACAAGGTTTCATTTCCTTGCTCATCTACTAGTGTAATTAATTCACGTTCTTCGTGGTCGTGGTTATGATCGTGTGACATAGCCTCTCCTTTGTATTAAAATTTTCTATCTAAATAATTTTGTAAAATCAGCTGAGCTGCTAACTTATCAATAACTTTCTTGCGCTTATTGCGACTAATATCTGCTTGTTCAATCAACATGCGCTCTGCGGCAACTGTTGTCAAGCGTTCATCTTGATAGTCTACTGGTAAACCAAAAAGCTCTTCTAGCTTTGCTCCGTAGGCTTGACTAGCTTCCACGCGCGGTCCGCTTGTATTGTTCATGTTTTTAGGCAAGCCCACTACAAATCGTTCCACCTTGTAAGTATCAACCAACTCCTTAACGCGGTCAAAACCAAATTGGCCTTGCTCCTCATTGATTTGGATGATTTCAAGTCCTTGAGCTGTAAAACCAAGCGGATCGCTAATGGCCACCCCTACCGTTTTTGAACCGACGTCCAATCCCATAATTCTCATAGGTTATAGATCGACTCCTTGTCCTTTGAGGTAGTAGCGGACCAATTCTTCAACGATTTCATCACGCTCATACTTACGGATTTGATTTCGTGCATTATTATAACGAGGAACGTAGGCAGGGTCTCCACTCAATACGTAACCTACGATTTGGTTAATTGGGTTGTAGCCCTTATCGTTCAAAGAAGCATAGACATCAGTCAAAGTTTCGCTAATTTCTTTTTTATTGGAATCGTCCAATTTAAAACGTACTGTTTCTTCAGTAAATCCCATTCTAACACCCTCTTTCCTTAGAATAGTACCATTATAGCATAATTCCTTACGTTCTACAATTCAGGCAGTCTATTTATTTGGATTTTCTATTGTTCTGTCGCACCATTTGCCAATCTGTCTGAAATATATTTGCTTGGTTCATTTTTCAAAAGATTTTCTAAACCAATGTTCTTCAAATATTCTAACTGAGAAGCCTTCTTGACATCCAGAACTTGAAAATCAAAACTAGTCGTTGTTTGAAGTTCCGTTGCGCTCAATAGTTTGGTTTCAAGCTTAAAGCCTGCCAATTTACGAGCTTCTATGATGGACTCATCCTTCTCCTCAGCCTCAAGGAGAGCTTTTTGAGTTTCTTCCACACCATGTTGGTCAATATAGGTCTTCAACTCATCTGAGACTGGACGCTTTTGTTGAATGGTTAGGTTCAAAAAAGTCTTGTCTTTATAAGTAATGGTTTGGGTTTGTTGGCTGCCATCATCTGACTTGGGCAAGACCAAAGTCTTGGTTACAACTGTATTCTTCTCAGCATTTTCAATAACTGGCAATGCCGACTGAAGCGTATCCTTTTCTGTTTTTGTAGCTGGTCCAGCCTCTTTTTTCTGTCCACAACCAACCAGGACAAAAAGGAAAGCTAGACTAACAAGAACTATTTTTTTCATTTCTTTCTTCTTTCTTTTTGAGATTAATACTCAATGAAAATCAAAGAGCAAACTAGGAAACTAGCCGCAGGCTGTACTTGAGTACGGCAAGGCGATGTTGACGCGGTTTGAATTTGATTTTTGAAGAGTATAAAATAGAATAAGACTGGGAGTTGCCCCCAGCCTTGATGTTTATAGAGCTGCACGCAAACGTGCTTCTGCATTTTCTACATTACGGACAGAGCGTGGTAGGAAGGCACGAATATCGTCTTCCTTATAGCCAACTTGCAGGCGTTTTTCATCTACAAGGATTGGGCTCTTTAAAATTCTCGGTGTTTCCATAATCAGATTGAGGACTTCATTGACACTCAAATCTTCAATATCCACTCCGAGGGCTTTGGCATAGCGATTTTTAGATGAAACAATGCTGGCTATTCCATTATCTGTTTTGGTTAGAATATCCAGTAATTCTTCTCTCGTAATTCCTTCTTTACCAAGGTTTTGTTCTTTATAACTTAACTGGTGGGCATTGAGCCAGGTTTTTGCTTTTTTACAGCTAGTACAACTTGAGACTGTATAAATTTTGATCATGTACCTACCCCTTTCGCTACATGTTACTATCAGTTTAGTCTATTATACCATAAAAAACATCCGACTTGCGACCTATTTTTAAATTTTTTGACTTTTTTCGTCATTTTCGTACTTTTTTCTTGACAAAATGAAATTTACAGCCATTCTTGATATTTTTTGATATAGATTTTTTTCACAATTGTCACGCTAATCATATACAAAATAATGATGAAAAGCAAAAAGATGAAATAAATCGGTTTTAAAGGAGTTAGATGAAGAAGGCTAGCTAGTGGACTGTAGGGAAGGAAGGTCACAAAGGCTGCAGCCAATAAGGTTGTCGCAAGAACGAGCCAAGCTGGACGACTTTGTAAAAAGGGAATTTTGGCTGAACGCAGCATATGGATAACCATAGTTTGTGACCACATAGACTCGATAAACCAACCTGTCTGGAACAAGACAATAAAGCCTACGGCAGACTCCGCTCCATGAACATAGGCATGACCTGTCGTCATGGGGACAATGATAAAATAGAGCAAAATAAAGGTCAAAATATCAAAGGCAGAAGAGATCGGACCCATCCAGACCATAAAACGCGTGATGGACTTGGCTTCCCATGTATGCGGATTTCTCAAAAAATCTTTGTCCACCTTGTCAAAAGGCAAGGCAATGCAAGACAAATCATAAACTAGATTTAGGATAATCAAATGGACTGGTGCCATTGGTAAAAATGGTAAAAAGATTCCAGAGACCAATAGGGATAAGATATTCCCAAAATTAGAACTCACTGTCATTTTGATATATTTGGTCATATTGGCATAGACCTTACGCCCTTCAACAAGTCCTTTTTCAAGCACCATGAGATCCTTGTCAAGTAGGATAACATCAGCTGTTTCTTTGGCAATATCTACTGCTGTATCAACAGAAATCCCCACATCTGCTACTTTCATAGAAGGGGCATCATTGATTCCATCTCCCATATAGCCGACAGCATGACCATTAGCCTTGAATTGCAAAATAATCCTTGCTTTTTGGTCAGGAGAAAGTTTAGCAAAGACGGTTACCTCCTCCACGGCTTGAGCCAATTCTTGATTACTCATCTGATCAATTTCAGATCCTAACAGCATCTGATTGATATCCAAACCAACCTTTTCACAGACTGATTGGGTAACTTTCTCGTTGTCTCCCGTCAAAATCTTTGTTTGAACCCCATGTTCTAACAGAGCCTTAATTGCTGGTGCTGCAGATGGTTTAGGAGGATCTAGGAAGGCTAAATAACCAGTTAGAATCATATCCCCTTCATCATCAACTGTATAGGCATGTCCTTCCCTCAAACCTGACTTATAGGCTACTCCCAAGACACGCAAACCTTGTTGATTTAGTTGTCTGACTTCTGCTAAAATTTCTTCTCTAATAGCATCTGTCAAGGGAGTAATCACTCCTTGGTATTCCGCATGACTGGAAATCGTCAACATTTCCTCTAGGGCACCCTTGGTTACCAAACTAACAACTTCGTGTTCATCCTTAACGATAACACTCATCCGTCTACGTTCAAAATCAAAGGGAAGCTCATCTATTTTTTGAAAAGTTTGAGCCAGATTTTGCAAGAGGGTGTGTTCTTTTGCTTCCTTTTCAGTCCGTTTGATGATGGCTCTGTCCATCAAATTTTTCAAGCCCGTTTGAAAATAAGAATTGAGATAAGCTCGTCTCAAGACGGTCAAATCCAAATCTCCATGTATATCCAAAGGATATTCAAGAACAATTTCGTCTTGAGTGAGGGTTCCGGTTTTATCCGTACACAAGATATCAATCGCCCCTAAATCCTGTATGGCATTGAGTTTCTTGATAACCACTTTTTCCTTGGCCATGATAATGGAGCCTTTTGCTAGACTGGCCGTGATAATCATAGGAAGCATCTCAGGTGTCAATCCAACACCAACACTCAAAGCAAATACGCCAGCTTCTAACCAATCTCCATCTGTTAAACCATTGGACAAGAAAACGATGGGCACCATGACCAGCATCAAACGAATCAAGAGCCACGAAATACTATTCATCTCCCGCTCAAACGAAGTAGGCTCGTCATAGGTGTTCAAAGTCTGCTCAATGGCCCCCATCATGGTATCATCACCAACTGCTAAAACCACAGCCTTGGCACTACCAGATAAGACATTGGTTCCCATAAAGGCGAGCGCTTCTGCTTCTAGCAGACTATCAGATTGTTGAACTGTTGCCTTGGTCAAGGCCAATTTTTCAACCGATTCACTTTCACCTGTCAAGCCCGACTGTTGTACAAAGAAATCACGCGACTCAAATAAAAGAAGATCTGCTGGAATCATGTCTCCAGCGCTTAATTTAACCACGTCACCCACTACCAAATCATCGATAGGTACTTCTTGGATTTCTCCTTGACGAATGACAGTCGCTGTGTTGACAATCATTTTTGATAGATTGGTCGCAGCCTTATCACTACGGAGTTCTTGGACAAAGCGTATGCCACCAGAAATGAGGACTAGGACAACGATGATAATGGAAGTTGTCGGATCTTCTTGACCTGGTTTTGCCAACCAGACATTGGTCACCAAGGAAATCACGGCGATGACCAGCAAGATGATTGTAAAAGGATTGATAATGGATTCGTAAATCTTTTTGAGGATACTGTCTTCTTGACCCTTTGTGATGGTATTTTCGCCATATAGGTCACGATTTTTCTCCACCTGCTCCCCAGTCAAGCCTGTTAGACTTGTCTTATAAAAAGATAGAGTTTCGTTTAAAGATGTATGAATAGCTGTTGCTAATCTTTCTTTTGTAGTTTTCATTGGTTTCTCCTATCTGTATGAATGATGTGTTTCATACACAGAGACCAATCACTTTATAAGGGCAGAACGACACAAATCAGCGATTGGCTGTGTATGTGCGGTTCCGGATGATCGTCAATTTGCATCGTCTATTTCCTTTCTTTGTTTTTAAACAGTAGAAAATCCTACCATCAAAAAATGGCAGGATTAAAAAACTAATTATCTGTTTTTTCGTTCAAGCTTTAACTCCATAGGGCAATGTAATGAGCTTAGTCTTGGCCTTCGCGACCAGGACTGTTGACCAACGAGTAGTGTCTCCACTGCTTTGCGGTAGTCATCCGTATCCCTATGGTAGCCTCACCTACCGTTTTCGTTTTTCAGTATAAACCTTTAAAATTTAAAAGTCAATCATTTGAGTTGTTTAACTCTTAGATAACTATCAACTCTTTTGGAGCTAGGGTCAATAATTCACAACCGGTCTCTGTAATCAGGATATCATCCTCAATACGAACACCATATTTGCCTTCGATATAGATACCTGGTTCATCGGTCAAGGCCATACCTGCCTTAATCGTTTCTGTAGAAGTTTGGCTAAAGTAAGGCTCTTCATGGATATCCAGTCCAATACCGTGTCCGATACCGTGGGTAAAGTAGTCTCCATAGCCTGCCTCGATGATAATATCACGAGGGATTTTGTCAAAGTCACGGAAACCTAATCCTGCCTTAGCCTGATCAATCAAGGCTTGGTTAGCTTTTAGAACTGTATTGTAAATCTCTGCTTGCTCGTCGCTGACATGCCCTAGATAGATAGTCCGTGTCATATCACTGACATAGTGGTCGTAGAGGCATCCAAAGTCCATGGTAATGGCTTCTCCTAGCTCCACTGGTTTGTGCATTGGATGGGCATGGGGTTTGGAAGAGTTGATACCGCTAGCTAGAATGGTGTCAAAAGATAAGCCAGATGCTCCCAACTCACGCATGCGGAAGTCAAGGAAGTTGGCAATCTCAATCTCAGTCTTTCCTGGCTTAATAAAGTCAAGCGCGTCGCGGAAAGCTTGGTCTGAGATAGAACAAGCCTTGCGAATCGCTGCAATCTCCGCGTCATCCTTAATCATTCGAAGACCTTCGACAAACTGAGTTTGTGGAAGCAAGTCAATTCCTTCAAAGGTTGCCTGCATACGGTGATAATAAGACACCGAAATCTCATCCTCAAAACCGATACGAGACAAGCCCATATCCTTGACAATACCTGCAATAACAGCCAATTCATCGCGATCTGCTACGATTTCAAAACCACTGGTTTCTTGCTTGGCTGCAATGATATAGCGAGAGTCTGTCACCAAGACCTGACGGTCACGGCTGATAAAGACTGTTCCGTTTGAGCCCCAAAAACCAGTCAAGTAGTAGACGTTTTTAAGATTGTTGATGATGATACCATCTAGTTCTTTTTCTTGCATTTTATCTAGAAATGCTTGTACGCGTTTATTCATGATGTAATTTTCCTTTCAAATAATGTCCTGTGTAGCTGGCTTGGTTAGCAGCTACTTCTTCTGGAGTTCCTGTTGCGATGATGGTTCCACCACCGACACCGCCCTCAGGTCCCAAGTCGATGATATGATCTGCTGTCTTGATAACGTCTAGATTGTGCTCAATGACGAGGACTGTATTGCCATCGTCTACAAAGCGAGCCAAAACCTTGAGCAAGCGAGCGATATCCTCTGTATGAAGACCTGTCGTCGGCTCATCCAGAATGTAGAAAGATTTTCCTGTCGATCGTTTGTGAAGTTCACTAGCCAGTTTCATACGCTGGGCTTCTCCCCCAGAAAGGGTGGTAGCAGGTTGCCCCAATGTCACATAGCCTAGCCCTACATCCTTGATGGTCTGAAGTTTGCGTTGAATTTTCGGAATGTGTTGGAAAAATTCCACCGCATCATTGACAGTCATGTCCAAGACCTGCGAGATATTCTTTTCCTTATAGTGAACTTCTAGGGTTTCACTATTGTAGCGAGTCCCGTGGCAGACTTCACAAGCCACGTAAACATCTGGCAAGAAGTGCATCTCAATCTTGATAATCCCGTCACCTGAGCAGGCTTCACAACGACCACCCTTGACATTGAAACTGAAACGTCCCTTTTTGTAACCACGAATCTTAGCCTCATTTGTCTGGGCAAAGAGGTCACGTATATCGTCAAAAACTCCCGTATAGGTAGCAGGGTTAGACCTCGGCGTTCGTCCGATAGGGCTCTGATCAATATCAATCAAGCGGTCTACATGCTCAATCCCTGTAATCGTTTTAAACTTACCAGGTTTGTCTGAATTGCGGTTGAGCTTCTGAGCAATAGCTTTTTTGAGAATGCTATTGATTAGGGTCGATTTCCCTGAACCTGATACACCTGTCACCGCGATGAATTTTCCTAGTGGGAAGCAAGCTGTGACATTTTGCAAGTTGTTCTCACGCGCTCCTGTAATCTCGATAAAACGACCATTCCCCACACGGCGCTCTTCTGGCACTGGAATGGCACGTTTACCTGACAAGTACTGGCCTGTGATAGACTTGCTGTTGCGAGCCACCTGTTTGGGCGTACCTGCAGCGACAATCTCTCCACCAAAAACACCTGCACCGGGACCAACGTCAATCAGATAATCAGCTTCGCGCATAGTATCTTCGTCGTGTTCCACCACGATGAGAGTATTGCCCAAATCACGCATCTTTTTCAGACTGGCAATCAGGCGGTCATTGTCCCTCTGATGAAGGCCAATTGACGGCTCATCCAATATATAGAGGACTCCTGATAGGTTGGAACCAATCTGAGTTGCCAAACGAATACGCTGACTTTCCCCACCTGAAAGGGTTCCTGCCGAACGTGACAGAGTCAGATAATTAAGACCCACGTTATTAAGGAAGGTCAAACGATCCTTGATTTCCTTGAGAATAGGCCGAGCAATGATGGCTTCATTTTCAGACAAGGTTAACTGGCTCACTAACTCCAAGTGGTCTGCGATAGACAGGTCTGAGATTTCTCCGATATGTGGTCCTTGCTCGCCACCCACACGGACAGACAAGGCCTGGTCATTGAGACGATAGCCGTGACAGGTTCCGCAGGTCAGCTCATTCATGTAGAGACGCATCTGGGTGCGAGTATAATCGCTATTAGTTTCATGGTAACGACGTTTGATATTATTGACAACTCCTTCAAACGGAATGTCAATATCGCGTACACCACCAAATTCATTCTCATAGTGGAAATGGAATTCCTTACCATCTGATCCATAGAGAATCAAGTTCTTATCTTCTTCTGACAAGTCCTCAAAAGGCTTATCAATATCTACTCCAAAGGCTGTCATGGCCTGCTCTAGCATGTTTGGATAGTAGTTGGATGAGATAGGATTCCAAGGTGCCAAGGCTCCCTCACGCAAAGTTTTGCTGGTATCAGGAACCACCAAGTCAACATCCACCTCCAGCTTGATGCCCAAACCGTCACACTCACTGCATGAGCCAAAAGGAGCATTAAAGGAGAAGAGACGTGGCTCTAACTCTGGAACAGTAAAACCACAAACTGGACAGGCATAGTGCTCAGAAAATAGCAACTCAGAATCGTCCATAGTGTCGATAATGACATAACCTTCTGCGATACGAAGGGCAGCCTCTATAGAGTCAAAGAGACGGCTACGAATGCCCTCCTTGATAACAATACGGTCAACCACAACATCGATATTGTGTTGCTTGCTCTTGGACAACTCTGGCACTTCGGTCACATCATAGATTTCCCCATCCACACGGACACGGACATAGCCATCTTTCTGAACCTTTTCAATGACACTCTTGTGTTGCCCTTTTTTCTTACGAATGACCGGAGCTAAAATTTGCAGACGTTGGCGTTCTGGCAATTCCAAAACCTTATCCACGATTTGCTCTACAGAAGAAGCCTTGATAGCCCCGTGTCCGTTGATACAGTAAGGCGTCCCCACACGTGCGTAGAGGAGACGCAGATAGTCATTGATTTCAGTCGTTGTTCCAACGGTCGAACGAGGGTTTTTACTAGTCGTTTTCTGGTCGATGGAAATAGCTGGGCTGAGACCATCAATGGCATCCACATCTGGTTTTTCCATGTTGCCCAAAAACTGGCGAGCATAGGCTGATAGACTCTCTACATAGCGACGTTGGCCCTCAGCATAGAGGGTATCAAAGGCCAGGCTGGATTTCCCAGACCCTGACAAACCAGTCACAACAACCAGCTTGTCTCGCGGAATCTCCACATCAATATTTTTTAAATTATGGGCACGCGCCCCATGAATGACAATTTTATCTTGCATCTTTGTTCTTTCTAGTCCATTATTGCTTACCATTATACCAAAAAAAGTGAGATTCTATTACCCAAAAGGCCGATTTTGTAGTATAATAGTACGGTGTGAAAAAATCTGAAAAATGAGAAAGGATAAGGGATATGAAACAAGTTTTTCTCTCTACAACAACTGAATTTAAAGAGATCGATACGCTTGAACCGGGTACTTGGATCAATCTCGTCAATCCGACTCAAAATGAATCACTCGAAATCGCTAACGCCTTCGATATCGATATTGCGGACCTTCGAGCACCGCTCGATGCGGAAGAAATGTCTCGTATTACCATTGAAGACGAGTATACCCTGATTATCGTAGACGTGCCGGTCACAGAAGAAAGAAATAATCGCACTTACTACGTAACCATCCCGCTTGGTATTATCATCACAGAAGAAACCATTATCACTACTTGTTTGGAACCATTACCGGTCCTCGATGTCTTTATCAACCGTCGATTGCGTAATTTCTACACCTTCATGCGTTCGCGTTTTATCTTCCAGATTCTCTATCGCAATGCAGAACTTTACCTAACAGCCCTTCGTTCAATCGACCGTAAGAGTGAACAAATCGAAAGTCAACTGCATCAATCAACTCGTAATGAAGAATTGATTGAGCTCATGGAATTGGAAAAAACCATCGTCTATTTCAAGGCCTCCCTCAAAACAAATGAGCGCGTGATTAAGAAATTGACCAGCTCAACCAGCAATATCAAGAAATACCTTGAGGACGAAGACCTGCTTGAAGACACCCTGATTGAAACCCAACAGGCCATCGAGATGGCAGACATTTACGGAAATGTCTTGCATTCTATGACAGAGACCTTCGCCTCTATCATTTCTAACAACCAGAACAACATCATGAAAACCTTGGCCCTTGTGACCATCGTCATGTCCATCCCAACCATGGTCTTTTCTGCCTACGGGATGAACTTTAAAGATAATGAAATCCCCCTAAACGGTGAGCCAAATGCCTTCTGGTTAATCGTCTTTATCGCCTTCGCTATGAGTGTCTCGCTCACTCTCTATCTCATCCATAAAAAATGGTTCTAAGAGGAGTTCCTATGTCTCAGATTGATCTACAAAAATTAACAAAGAAAAACCAAGAGTTTATCCACATCGCTACCCAACAATTCATCAAAGATGGGAAAACAGATGCTGAAATTAAGGCTATTTTTGAGGAAGTTATTCCCCAAATCCTTGAGGAGCAAGCCAAGGGTACGACTGCTCGTTCCCTCTATGGCGCACCGACCCACTGGGCTCATAGTTTCACTGTCAAGGAACAATATGAAAAAGAGCATCCAAAAGAAAATGATGATCCAAAACTCATGATTATGGACTCAGCTCTTTTCATCACTAGCCTCTTTGCCCTCGTCAGCGCCCTCACAACTTTCTTTGCGGCAGATCAAGCTTTCGGCTATGGATTTGTCACTCTCCTATTAGTTGGACTGGTTGGAGGATTTGCCTTCTACTTGATGTACTACTTTGTTTACCAGTATTATGGACCAGACATGGATCGCAGTCAACGTCCACCTTTTTGGAAATCTGTACTGGTTATCCTAGTTTCTATGTTTCTTTGGTTGCTTGTCTTCTTTGCAACAAGCTTCCTACCAGCTAGCCTTAACCCAGTATTGGCTCCAGTGCCACTGGCTATTATCGGAGCAGCCCTACTAGCCCTTCGCTTCTATCTCAAGAAACGCTTGAATATCCGCAGCGCAAGTGCAGGACCAACACGTTATTAAGAAGAATGATAAAAGCAACTGCAGGTGCGGTTGCTTTTTTACTACTTTCTTGATTTAAAAGCATTCTTCTGAAATCCCACATAGCTCTATCTAATCTTTTGTGATAAAATAGGCTCAATCTATTTCTAGGAGGATAAAATATGATTTCTACTATTGGTATTGTTAGTTTATCTAGTGGCATTATCGGAGAGGACTTTGTCAAACACGAAGTGGACTTGGGTGTCCAACGTCTCAAGGATCTGGGACTCAATCCTATCTTTTTGCCCCATTCGCTAAAAGGCTTAGACTTTATCAAGGACCATCCTGAGGCGCGTGCAGAGGATTTGATGCAGGCCTTTTCGGACGATAGCATTGACATGATCCTCTGTGCTATCGGTGGAGACGATACCTATCGCTTACTACCTTATCTTTTTGAAAATGATCAACTACATGAAGTTATCAAACAAAAGATTTTTCTTGGCTTCTCGGATACAACCATGAACCATCTCATGTTGCATAAACTAGGAATCAAGACTTTTTATGGTCAATCCTTCTTAGCAGACATTTGTGAATTAGAAAAAGAAATGCTAACCTATAGCCTTCACTACTTTAAAGAATTGATTGAGACGGGAAGAATCTCAGAAATCCGCTCTAGTGACGTTTGGTATGATGAAAGGACTGACTTCAGTCCCAAGGCTCTGGGGACACCTCGTGTCAGTCATACAAATACCGGTTTTGAGTTGTTGCAAGGAAATGCCCAGTTCGAGGGAAAAATCCTCGGTGGTTGCCTCGAATCCCTCTACGATATCTTTGACAACTCTCGATACGCAGATAGCACGGAGCTCTGTCAAAAATACAAACTTTTCCCTGACTTGTCAGACTGGGAAGGAAAAATCCTCTTGCTAGAAACAAGCGAAGAAAAGCCTGAGCCAGAAGACTTCAAAAAGATGTTGCGAACTTTAAAAGACACTGGCATATTCGAGGGCATCAGTGGACTCCTGGTCGGAAAACCTATGGATGAAACTTTCTATGACGACTATAAAGAGGCACTATTGGATATCATTGGCAGCAATATCCCGATTGTCTATAATCTCAATGTCGGCCACGCAACTCCAAGAGCCATTATTCCCTTCGGAGTCCACGCCCACGTAGATGCAAAAGAGCAAGTCATTCGCTTTGACTATAACAAAAAATAAATAGTTTCTCTATTTTTGTGCTTTTGTATTGGTTTTCGTTACAATTTGTATCTGAATTTATTGCATTTCGCTAATTTCTATGATATCCTTTTGAAGGAGGTGTATATGACAAAACAAAAAATTAATCGAATCGTAGGTTCTATTGGTGCCTTTATTGGAATTATAGTATTTATTGCCTACATACCTCAAATTATCGCTAATTTACAGGGAAATAAAGCTCAACCATTTCAACCTTTATCAGCTGCTATATCTTGCTTAATCTGGGTTATTTATGGATGGACAAAAGAACCTAAGAAGGATTGGATACTAATCATTCCAAATTCAGCCGGTGTTATTTTAGGTGGAATCACTTTTTTGACTTCACTCTAACAAATCTAATAGTATATATAAAAAGCTGGGAAAAGTTTCTCAGCTTTTTATATATTCTTAGATATTCTAATTACCTATACTCACTAATTACCGCTTTTCCACTCACAATCGTTCTCGTGGTCATCAACCAGTCCTGCTGCTTGTAAAAAAGACAAGACAGCGACTGGGCCTGTGAACTTGAAGCCTTGTTTTTTGAGATCTTTGGCTAATTTTTCAGACAAAGCTGTTTTAGCTGGGGCTTGGCGGTAATCGGGAACATCGTTAACGATCGTTTTCCCCTCAACAAAAGACCAAAGATAGGCATCAAAAGAGCCGTACTCTGCCTGTAGTCGTAGAAAGGATTGGGCGTTAGCGCGTGTAGCAAAAATCTTGGCTCTATTTCGGATGATGGCTGGATTCTCCAGCAAGTCTTCCAGTTCGGTGTCATTCATCTCTGCAACCGCTTGAATTTGATAACCATGAAAGGCTTCTCGGAAAGCTTGACGTTTGTTGAGCACCGTTTCCCAAGACAAGCCTGCCTGATAGGTTTCCATGCACAATAACTCAAACAATACTTGGTCATCATGGAGGGGCTGACCCCATTCCTCATCATGATAGGCAATGTAGAGCGGATTGGTCATCTTGACCCACGAACAACGTTTTGTCATGCTCTTCTCCTATTTGACCAACATTTTAAGGGCCGACTTGATATAGTTCTCAGCTGTATCTGTCGTTCCTTCAAAGAATTTTTTGATTTTCTTGAGCTCGGTCGCCTTGTAGCCCAGAGCCAACATGGCTTCCATGGCTTCTTCCAGTTCTTGGTTTTCAGCGCTAGCTTGCACTGCCACCTTGGCAGGAAGATCATCTCCTACAACTACTACCTTACCTTCCAAGTCCAGCACCATCTGCTGGGCTGTTTTCTTACCAATTTTAGGGAACTTAGTCAAGTAGGTGATGTTCTTGGTTTCAATGGCTTGAACCAAGCCAGCATTGTCATCAGCAGCGATAATAGCAAGAGCTGATACAGGACCAATCCCAGACACCGAAATCAGACTAAGAAAGAGCTTTTTCTCATCTTCTGAGCGAAATCCATAAAGCAGATGGGCATCCTCACGTACGACCTGATGCACATAAATTTGAGCTTCTTGATTAACCTGTTCTGAGTAGGCATAGGGATTGGCCACATGCAGGATATAACCAATACCGTTGACTTCAAGAACAATGTATTTAGCAGTGATTTTGGTAATGATTCCTTTTAAATATTCGTACATAGTTTTCCTTTTAGTTTAATATTTCCCCAACTCACGGAGACTGGTGTGATTTTCCTGAATACGTCGGAACATCTTTTCCATATCCGACTTTGTAAAATGCACCAAAACAGGACGTCCGTGGGGACAGTTGTAGGGATTATCACATTGAGAAAGTTGATAGAGGAGCTGTCTAGCCGAATGGTCGTCAATACGATGATTGGCCTTGATAGATCGCTTGCAGGACATCATAATAGCCAACTCTGCTCGATATTTCTTGATAGAAACTTCCTTGGTCAAAAGGAGCATGTCGCACATCTCATAGATGCCTGATTCAATCTCTTCTTCTGCCATCCAAATAGGATGTTCACGCAGGATAAATTGATTTTCCCCGTACTCTGCTAGGAAGACTCCAACTTCCTCTAAAAGAGGCATTCTTTCCTTGAGACGGAGGGCATCATCCGCTGGAAATTCAAAGATATAGGGCACTAGGAGTTGCTGTTGACTTTGGTCAACAGCACCAATGCTTTCACGGTACTCCTCGTACTTGACCCGTTCCTGAGCCGCATGCTGGTCTATGATGTAAAGCCCATCTCGCCCTTGGGCAAAGAGATAGGTTCCATGCATTTGCCCGAAAAATTCCAACTCTGGGAAGCTGGATGATTCTTCTCGCTCCAGCTTGTCATAAGCCTTATCAAGACTTGCTAAGTCAAGCTCTGGGTGATCTAGCTGGTCGTAGTTAGCAGGCTTTCTCTCTGCAAAATGCAGTTTTGCTGGCTTGGTCAATCGGTCCAAGGTTTCCTTGGCAAACAGGGTCAAATCCTGCCCTTCCTCAGTTAATTCTACCTGATAATCAGCTACTTCAGCTTGACTAGGTCTTGTCGGCTCAGTATTCTCATAGTAAAGTGTATTTTCTTTGAGTGGGAGAATAGTTTGCTCCACCTTCTCACGATTGCGCACAGTCGATTTGGCAAGATTTTCCAAGGCATCTGGAATCAAGGTTTGTTCCTTGAGACTATTTGCAATAGCTTCTGAGACCAGGGTCATCAGTTCCTTTTCCTTGGAAATCCGCACTTCTTGCTTGGTTGGGTGCACATTGACATCCGCTAGATAAGGGTCGATATGAATGTGAATGACAGCCAGTGGAAAACGGCCTACCATAAGCTTACTACCATAGCCGTCTAGAATTGCACGATTGAGCAGGAAATTCTTTATATAACGGCCATTGATGAAGAGGCTGATATAATTGCGGTTGGCTCGAGTTAACTCAGGTAAGGACACAAAACCAGAAATTTCGAAATCTAGGTCAGAATTCTCAATTTCAATCATCTTCTTGGCACTCGCCAAACCGTAAATCCCTGCAATAGCTTGACGCAGTTGTCCAGTCCCTGCTGTCCGCGTCATTTCCTTGCCATCACTGATTAAACTAAACGAAATTTCAGGATGGGCCAAGCCCAGACGATTGACAATATCAATAATATGAGACAACTCCGCCTGCTGGCTCTTCATATACTTGAGGCGGGCAGGCGTGTTGAAAAAGAGGTCCTCCACACAAACCTTGGTCCCCATAGGACTAGTCGCTGGGATGACTTCTTCTACTTCTCCCCCACGTGCGACGAGCTTAGTCCCATGACTCGCACCATCCACCGCCGTCAACAGAGTCAGTACACTGACAGACGCGATAGAGGGCAGGGCTTCACCACGAAAACCAAGCGTCCGAATTCGAAAGAGGTCTGCTTGATTTTTTATCTTACTAGTCGCATGGCGACGCAGGGCCAATTCCACCTCATCGTGGGCAATTCCATGACCATTATCTGTGATTTGAATCTTCTTGAGACCAGCTTCCTCAATCTCAATGATAATCTGACTAGAGCCAGCATCAATGGCATTTTCTACCAACTCTTTGACCACACTGGCAGGACGTTCAATGACCTCTCCTGCCGCGATCTGGTTTGCCAGCACCTCTGGCAATTCAATAATATGAGACATCTTCCAGCCCCTTTCTGTATCTATTTTCCTAGAAATTGATTAGTGCTATTATACCATATTTCAGAAAGGACAGAAAAGCAAGCACCACATAGGAGCCAAATCCCTCCACATAAACAAAGTCCCTTGCCAGGGGGCATAAAATAGTGGTATACTCAATAAAAATCAAAGAGCAAACTAGAAAGCTAGGCGCAGACAGTACTTTAGTACGGCAAGACGACGCTGACGTGGTTTGAATTTGATTTTTGAAGAGTATTAATAAAGATGTACAAGAAGTGAGATTAATTTTGTATGAAAAACAAGGAGAGAAATTTATGAAAGTAGAACTACAGATTAGTGAGACTTACAAGGAAGAAAAACTGATTGTCCAAGCACCTCAGCCGACAGATAAAGTCCAGAAAGTCATCGAGTTCGCAGAAAATCTTGACCAAAAAGAAAAAATCAAAGGGAAAATCGATGATCAGGTCTATCTAGTTGAGATTGGCAAGATTCAACGCTTCTATATAGAGAATCGGAAGGTTCTAGCAGAAACAGCTAGTCAGACCTACACCATTGACTTACGACTCTATCAAGTCCTTGAAATCTTACCAACCAATTTTATCCAAATTTCCCAATCAGAAATCATCAATATCAACTCCATCTCTCATCTCAAGCTCACCCCCAACGGTCTGGTAGAAATCTTTCTAAAAAACGAAAGCTTCACCTACTCTTCACGCCGTTACCTAAAAACCATCAAGGAGAAATTAGAACTATGAAAAAACAAGTATTTCACGATGCTGCTGCTGGTGTTCTTATCGGCCTCATCCTCTCTATCATCTTTTCACTCATTTATGCACCAAATACCTACGCACCACTAAGTTCCGACTCTCTCATCGGCCAAGTGATGGCTCAACATCAGGTTCACGGTGCCTTGGTCTTGCTCTACTGCACACTGATCTGGGCAGCTATCGGTATTCTCTTCAACTTTGGCAACCGCTTATTCAGCCGTGATTGGAGCATGCTCCGTGCCACTCTGACCCATTTCTTCCTTATGCTGGCTGGCTTTGTCCCACTAGCGACCCTAGCAGGTTGGTTCCCCTTCCACTGGATCTTCTATCTCCAACTCATTATCGAGTTTGCGATTGTCTACCTCATCATTTGGACTATTTCCTATAAAAGAGCATCAAAAAAAGTAGACCATATCAATCAACTCTTGGAGCATAGAAAGTAAGAGTTCTGATAAAACTGCCTAGGATAAAAAAAGCCAAGCCTAAGCTTAACTTTCCAACTCATACAAATCTGCGATAATAGCTGCGACACGTTTGATATCTTCCAGCATGCCTCGCATTTCAAAGTCAGCCAATACAGGGAAACCAAAACGTTGACTGTATTGCTTGGCTGTCAGGCAGTATTGGTTATTAAAGTTACGATTTCCTGAACCAACTACACCAAAACACTTACTAGCATTGTCACCATAGGCGATAAAATCCCCCACTGGTGTCGTCAAAATCTCGACATCTCCGTTATCCACGCCATTCCCACCTTCTAGGTAGGTCGGCAAAAAAGCAACATAAGGATTATCCATCTCATAGAAATCGCGGCCTTCCTTGACCAAATCCTTGATATGAATCTTTTGAACCTCAATTCCCTCGTACTGGGACAAGAGATAGTCTTTCAAGCGTGTCACAAAACTCTCGGTATTACCGCTCAGACTGATATAAACTAAAGAAATTATCTTCATATGTACCTCCATGATTTTATCTATAATCGAAAAATAACTACCAAGATTGTAACTTGATAGTTATTTTTTGTCAATACTTAGGCAAGTTCTTCTGTTTCCTCTTCTTCTGCCAAGGCTTTTTGCTGACGCCACATCTTATAGAAGACAAGGGCTAGGAAGAGAACATTGATGACGATATAGAGAATGCTAACGGCTTGTGAAATAACACTTATCCCTAAACGCATGGTCTCATCGTGAACTAACTGCACAGCATCTTGTAAAGTCACATAGCTATAAATCGAACCAATAATGGCTAGCAAAACATAGCCGACATAAGTATAGTTTGCATATTGCAAATTCTTACGAACAAGGAAGACAATAGCTACTACCACTAAAATAGCAGATAGCACAATCAAGACCATATTAAAAATAGAATGAGTTGATTCTGCTACTCTATAGGTGTAATTAAGCTGGTCTTCTAATTGCTGAGCACTGACCCCTGCAACTTGTTTCTGAGCGGCACGAAGGGCTTCTTTACTAGGTAAAGGACTCAACATTCCAAACAGAGACATAGCTGAAATAAGAGCAGACAAGATTAGCAAGACCCATAGATAAATTGGTTTCTTTTTCATAATAGAACCTCCTGATATTATTATCGATATTATAGCACTTTTTGTAAAGGGATACAAATATTATAGTGTAGTTTCTACCTGTTTTCGGTAGGCTTTTGGCGATTTTCCGCACAATTTTCGGAAAACTTTATAGAAATATCCAACGTTACTGTAACCAACCGCATAACAGATGTCTTCGATACTGTCACTGGTTGAAAGCAAAAGTTGCTGGGCAGCCTTAATGCGTTGTTTATTTAGTAACTCTGCGAAGGTCGAATTGGTTTCTCGCTTAATCAACTGCCCCAGATAGACAGGATTGATAAAGAGATCCTTACTGATATCCTTGAGGGAAAGTTCTTTTTGATAATCACGCCCAATGACTTCTAGCACACTGACCACATTCTCATTCATACGATATTGCCCAAAGAATCGGGTCAGAGTTTCCTTGATATAAGGAACCAGTTCATCGAATGATTGAATAGCATGAATCGTTTTGACAATGTCCGTCATATCATCAGCTTTTAGGTGTTCAAACAAATGAAAGACATCCATGACAAACTGGATAAAAAGCTGTTTGGTAATGGGAACACGCGGCGTATTTTCAAGAACCACCTTCTCCAAAAGGTTCAACTCTTCCACGATTTGATTGAGATTCCCCTGAATGATAACCCTATAAATCGGTTCATAATAGGCAAAGAGACTCTCAGACTGTTTTAGATTTACAGAACCGTAAAAGAGGGCTTTCTCAGCATTCAGCTTCCAGCGTTCAAAGTGTTCTTGATAAGGAGCTTCAAAGGGAGTAACGACTAAACCATCTAGGGGTTGATCAGAAATAAAAATCTGCCAGTCTTGACCCAAGACATAGTAGGGAATGGTGAAAGAACCTTGTTTTTCCTTGGATAGACCTATCCACCAATTCTCCTTATCCCCTAAATAACTAACAAATCCGGCCTCATCTAAATCTTGACTAAGGGTCTGACTTTTCTTCCCTCTCTCGCCGAGCTGACCTGCAATCTTCTCTAGCAGATTACCCAACTCTACCTTATCAACAGGCTTGACCAGATAGTCCACAACACTAAGGTTCATGGCTTTTTTTACGTAATCAAACTCCTGATAACCTGAGAGCAAGATATAGGCAGCATCTGGTAAGATTTCTTTCATCTCTCGAATCATATCAAGCCCTGTTTTGTCGGGCATATTGACATCGGAAATGACCACATCGACAGGATTTTCATGAACATATTCTAGGGCTTCATCGGCATGACTGGCTGTTGCGACGACCTCCATATCCCACTTATCAAAGGGAATCAAACGTTTCAGACCTTCTGTCACCATGTACTCATCATCTACTAATAATACTTTATACATTTTCTCCCTTTCTACTCATCTTGAATTGTAATACGATACTGAACACCTGCTTGCTCTGCAGACTCTATAGTAATAGCATAGCGATCCCCAAAATAGAGCACAAAACGCTCATGGACATTGACAATCCCGATAGACTGCTTTTGTTCACTGTAACTGGCTTGGTGTTCAAAATGTCTCTGACTTAACTTTTCTCGAATACTTGTCAGTTTTTCAGCCGACATACCACGGCCATTATCTACCACTAAAATTTCCACAAAACCATCCTGTTTAAGCGCCTTGATGCTAATCACATTATCTGTCCGTCTGTGGTCAACACCATGCGCGAAATAATTTTCTACTAGCGGTTGCAAAGTAAACTTGGGAATCTTCATATTCTCTAACTCTGGATCTATCTTGAAACCATAGGCAATGGACTTGGGATAGCGAACCATGCAGAGATAGCTGTATTTACGACAAAATTCTAATTCCTGTTTGAGAAGAGTCTCTCTTTCGTCGGAAATATTGTTACGCAAGAGACTACTGAATTCATAAATGATATCTGCCAACTCATCTTGACTTTGCATAACTGCATACATGCGCAAGAACTCCAGCGTATTATACATAAAATGAGGATTGATTTGAGCCTGTAAGGCTCGCATATTGGCATCCTTTTGACTAAGTTCTAACTGATAAATATCATGGATATTCTTTTCTAATCGATCCAACATATCATTGGTAGTCTCCGCGATTAGGAGCAATTCCTGATCCTTTTCCAGTGTGTCAATACGAAGACCTTCTTGCCCTTGGGCAATAGCATGGATGGAATCCACCAAATCCACTACCTGCTTTTGATAATTAGCAAAAGTCTGCCTCAAAGTCAGATAGAGAATGACAATAAAGAGAAGGCTCAAACCCACAATCAAAGCAGAGCTGGAAACTGTTCCTTGTAAAACAAAGTTTTTAGGAACTGCCACCTGAACCTGATATCCATGAGAGGTAAAACCGACAAACCAGTTCTCATGTTCCCTATTGACCCTCTCACCAATATGAAAAATCTCCGTATCAAATGGTGATGTCACAGTCACAGCCATCGGGATATGACCTCGGGTATTGTCAATGGCATGATATAAGACTTCTGGATCCAAGGAGATGTAAATCACTCCTATAGATTGATCCGTTGCTGGGTCCAGAACTGGAATGCCAAAACTATTGGCCTCTGGTTTAAAGGCCTCAGCAGGCAAGACATGACCACTTCTTTTATCCCTTGTTGAAACATAAACTTCTTTAAAATCCTGCAAGACGATTGCAACACCCGTTATAGAGTCATTTTGGACATAAAGATCATCAATGTTTTCATACAGAGAAATAGAAGTTGACGAAGCTGCTTGATGCTCCAATAGCCAATAAAAATACTCAGAAGTTGACAAGCTAAAGTACTTATAAATCCCTTGTATCCGGTCTTGATTGGCTACTAAATCTTGCGCCAGTTGGGCTGACTCCCGATAATAATACTCCACCTCATCGACTGTTCGAGTGGTTACACGTTGGGCTACTCTTTGAGCTTCCTTTTCCCGTGAATCCCAAGTAAGATTGCAAAACTCGCAATAATAATCATCATAACTGAACTGTAGGTTCTTAGAAGCGTATGTAGCCAAAACTGCTTCATTCTATTTTGTCGCCAATTTTTCATGGATACTTTCATAGACCGGTTCCAACATATCACTGATAAAGAAATGCCACATCCCAATTCCTACAAAGAAAAGTAGGGCAGGCATATAGTAACCAATTGCCACAAGTAGCACTGTCCCAAGGAGAACCTTGGCCACAGCTGCTAAGCTCATAAATATGCCAATCAAGGATAGTTTGAGACTATTTCGATAGGACAAATCAAAATAAACTTGTAATTTCAAAGATACTGTATAAGCCAAAAAGATCAGGGCAACTACTAGGACATTCAAAAAGGTCGCAATCAAATGAATAATAGTCTGATGAGGCAATTGCACCAAGAGATACAGGCCATAGACCAAAACTAGATCCACCCCTAAAAAGCTATAGAAAATCAGGTTGCTTGAGACGAAATTTTGCTTATAAAGAGACCACGCCTCCTTCAAACTGTATTCCCGAAAGCTATAACCATGTTCTGCATACAGGCTCATCAAGGTGGCACTAGCCGGCGCTAGACCAAGGATAATCCCTCCTGCCAATGTTAATAGCCAAAAGAAGGCTGTCGCAATCATCCCTAAAAAGAAACGATTAAAGACAAAGTCTAAAAATCTCCCCATGATATCCTCCTAAAAATAACTATGAAACTATTATATCATATTTCAAGCGTTTTCAAAAACTTCTAGTATCCATTTACAATCCCACCAAACCGTGGTACAATGAGAATTGTGAAAAAATTATCAGGAGACAATTCATGAAAAAATCTATCTTAACTACACTTCTTTTTGCAGTTCTTTACTTCCTCTGCATGGGGATTGGTGTCCTTTTAGGCAATCTCTTTGACCAAACTGGAAACATGTTTTATGCGCCTGCCTTTACTGCCCTTGTCGGCGGTAGCGTCTATATGATCCTAGTCGCAAAAGTTCCGCGCTTTGGAGCCATTACCACTATCGGCCTTGTTATTGCTCTCTTTTTCTTGGGAACTAAACACGGTGCCGGTGCCTTCCTTCCTGGAATTATCTGTGGCCTCCTAGCAGATGGAGTAGCTAGCCTCGGAAAATACAAGGACCAAACAAAGAACCTCCTTTCTTTCCTTATTTTTGCCTTTAGCACATCAGGACCAATCTTGCTTATGTGGATTGCGCCCAAAGCCTATATGGCAACCCTTCTGGCAAGAGGAAAATCCCAAGAATATATCGACCGTATCATGGTCGCGCTAAATCCTGGAACCGTCCTTCTATTTATCGCAAGTATTGTCATCGGAGCCCTAGTGGGTGCCTTGATTGGACAAGCCTTGAGTAAAAAATTGGCACAGAAAATCTGATTACTAAAAAAGAGCCACACGGCTCTTTTTTATTTATGGCTCAATTTCTTGGTCAAGAAATCTCCCAAGAATTGGATTGCAAAGATAATCAAAATGATAATAATGGTTGCCAAAATCGTCACATCGTGATTGTAGCGGTTAAATCCATAAGCGATGGCTACGTTACCGATACCACCAGCTCCAACCGCACCAGCCATAGCTGTTTCTCCAACAAGAGAAATCAAGGTCACAGTCGTCACACGGATCAAATCCGGAAGACCTTCTAGTAAGCTTGAGCTTCCTAGGTTAAAATTTTTTACCCGAAAAACTTCTTTTTTCTAGTGATAAAATCAACCCTATCACACTCACTACCAAAAACACCCACCAACAAAGGCTGATATCTTGCAAAGCTAAGAAGGAAAATACAGACATCCCCAAGGGTAATGTTAGGGAAAAAATCATACTCAAGAGATTATTACTTCGAGCTAATACATCCGCACTCAAATTAGACAATAACAGAGTATCTAATTTAGGCATTGATTTCGACATCAAATACATCACAAAGGCTAAGCAAACAACACCTACTAGAGGAGAAAAATCTAAAATATTAGCAGTAGCAAGTAATACAAACAGAATTGCATTGAGCGATAGCAAACTTGAAAACGACAATTTCCCAAAATAATCATGGGGAGTTAGGCTACCAAGAATAGCTCCTCCTAAGCTAACACATTCAATTAAAAATAGGGCTTGAGCATAGCTGAGATGATAGATAGTATGGTCTAATAAGTAAAAGTGGTAAATACCTCCAACAGCTCCTCCCAAAGTATTCATCACCAAAATGACAAGAATCATTTTAAACAATGATTTACTTTCTCTCTGCCTAAAGATATCATCCATGTCCGCATAGATTGCCTTAACTTGTTGGAGTAAACTAATCGACTTATCCTCTACACTTACAGACAAATACGTCAATTCTCTTCTATTTTTGAACAAAATAAGAGAAGATAGTAAAAAGAAGCCAGCGTTCACAATTGCAACAAAAGAAAAATTTTGATGACTGGTTGTGAGTAACCATACTCCTAAGGCTTGACCTCCTAGATTTGATAAATAGGAAACAAACTGAGTAAAGGAATAAGCTTCATAGAGCTTATCTTCCGAAATATTATGCTGGATAATCGGCATACGAAGGCCTGCTGTATAATCCGATAAAATATCCGAACAGATGTTAACCATACAGATAAAAGCAAACGTTACGAAGTTCTGGTCATGAATCACACTAGCAATCAAAAGAAATAGTAGACTTTGCACACAACCAACCCAGATAATTGTCCCTGCTTTATTCCGAGTATGATCAGCCTTAATCCCAACATAAAAAGTAAATAGGAAAGGTAAAATCGTAATCATATTCGCCATAAATACAGCTATATTTTTAAAGGGTAGACTCGCAGCATAAACGATAAATACCAGATTATAAATATAAGCTCCACTTGAGCTCAAAAACCTTGATAAGGTCAGTATTCTAAATAAATGATGTCTTAAGAATAGTTTCATAACAGGCCTTTCTCACATTTCAAAGAGTATTCTATTGAATTCAGTCTAACAAAAAAAGCGGGACTCCCCACTTTTTTGTAATATATTTTTTCTGAAAATAGGAACTCTAGCTCCTAGATACTGCTATTTATCACTCCATCTACAAACCCATTTATTTTTCATCAGTCGATGTAATTGGAATATATTACAAATCTTTATTCGAGAGCTGACTTGCAAAATAGTTTTCATAGTATCTTGCACCATCTACATACTCTAAATCTTGTAAGATTGTAATGCCTCTTTGGATTTTTTCAAGCCCCTTATTTTCTACTTTAAAAATAGTATCATAATACCCTTTAGCAATCATATAAATGATTTTAAGATAAGCTTCAGATTCTGGCAATTCTCGTTTTTCAACCTGAAAGGTAAAATAGTCTGCTTTTAATTTATCCTTTTCCTCTATCGCTTTAAAGAGTCCATTAATTAAAATGGTATCAATAGCGACTTTGTTACTAGGTAAAGAGCCTAATAAATCCGTCTTTTGCAACATCTCCCTAGAATATTTAAAATAGAGGGGCAGAGGGAACAAAGTAGAAATCGTTGAAAATAGTTCTAATTCATAATTTCCCCAGATATCAATAGTAAAAAAATAGTCATAGAGAAAAGTCAGTTCTTCATCCGTTGCTCGTATTTCTGAATCAAAAAACACAAGAAGGCTTTTGATACGAATCATTTGTAAAAGATAGCTTGTTTTAGCACTTGATCTGTACTTTTTAGTCGTCTCTTCATACAAGGATTGGAGAGAATCAATCCCTTCTCTGTCATATAGTTCCCAGAGATTTTCTTGAAAAGCCAAAATCTGTTTCTGAGAAAAACCACGTACCAAGTACATAAATTCATTCAAGTCAGAGTGGATGTTATCTAAGGCAGTAATCAATTTCATAGAGGATAAATCTGCTTCTCCACGCTCAAATTTGCTCAGCATGGAATAAGTAAACTCTCCTCCCGTCGCCTCCTGTAGAGATATATTCCGACTCTTTCTCAATTCTTTAAAAACTTCTCCCAGATTTTGCATATTGACTCCCCACAATTCTTAACTCTCTTACTCTTAAAAGTAACGGTTGATAGCAGCTAGTACAGAGAATTTTAAGTCTTGACTATAACGACAACTCCTATGAATTGATGTACAGATGGCCTAGCTCTTTTTTATTTATGGCTCAATTTCTTGGTCAAGAAGTCTCCCAAGAATTGGATTGCAAAGATAATCAAAATGATAATGATGGTTGCCAAGATGGTCACATCGTGATTGTAGCGGTTAAATCCATAAGCGATGGCCACGTTACCAATACCACCAGCTCCAACCGCACCAGCCATAGCTGTTTCACCAACAAGGGAAATCAAGGTTACAGTCGTCACACGGATCAAATCTGGAAGGCCTTCTGATAGGTAAACACCTACGATATCCCAGAATGTCGCTCCGCTAGCTTGAGCCGCCTCAATAACACCACCATCTAGCTCAGCCAAGACAACCTGCACTTGACGGGCAAAGAAGGCAAAGACCGCAAAAGATAGGGGTACAATAGCCGCATTTGGCCCGATACTTGTCCCTACGATTAGGTGTGAGAAGGGTGACAAGACTGCCAAGAGAATGATAAATGGCACCGCACGGAAAATAGAGGTAATCTTATCCAAAATCCAGAAAACGACCTTATTTTCCAAGACACCACCTGGCGCAGTCAAGACAAGGAAAAGACCCGCCACTAGACCCAAGAACCCTCCGATGATGAAGGAAAGAACTGTCATATAGAGGGTTAGGTAGATGGCTGTTCCCCAGCCTGCCTGACCAGCCCAGCCCATCTTATAGACATTTGGCAAATAGGTTTGAATCAATGATTCCATCTTACTGTCCTCCCTTCAATACTTTTAGTTGTACGCCTGCTTGACGAATGGCATCTTGAGCACCTGCCAACGCTGCTTTTTCACCTGACAAGACCACAACCAATTCTCCAACAGGAGTACCATCGAGGATTTCAATATTTCCATAGAGGATATTAGCCGTTACTTGGTAATGCTTGTACAATTCATTCAAAAGTGGCTCGTCTGTTGAAGCCCCTGCATACTTGAGTTGCACCAAGAGACTGTTTTCAGACAAGTGTTCCACGATTTCTTGCTTCTCGATTTTGACCATAGCTTCGTCAATACCTGTAGCTGTTGAGATAAAGTCTTGAGTCAAAGGTTGTTTAGGATCTGAGAAGATTTCAAGAACACTGCCCTCTTCAATCAAATGCCCATCCTGCATAACTGCCACACGGTTGGCAATGTCTTTGACAATCTGCATTTCATGCGTAATCAGGACAACAGTCAAGCCTAATTTTTGGTTCAAATCTTGCAACAAGGCCAAAATCTGCTTGGTTGTCTTCGGATCAAGGGCAGAAGTTGACTCATCTGAAATCAAGATTTTTGGATCATTAGCCAAGGCACGCGCAATGGCTACACGCTGTTTTTGCCCTCCAGATAGTTGTGAAGGGTAGTTTTCAGCACGGTCTGCCAAGCCAACCAAGTCCAACAACTTGGCTACTTTAGCCTTCTTTTCTTCCTTGCTGAGTCCAGAGTGTTTAAGGGCAAAGGCTACATTCTCCTCTGCTGTCTTTTGGCTCATCAGGTTAAAATGCTGGAAAATCATTCCAATATCTTGACGTTTACGACGCAACTGCTCGGCCGTCAAGGTCACCTTGCCATCAAAAATCACATCGTCATCAATGGTAATTTTCCCTGCAGATGGCTTTTGCAAGAGGTTAATTACCCGTACAAGGGTTGATTTCCCTGCTCCAGAATATCCAACGATTCCGTAGATATCCCCTTCTTGGATGTGAATTGTCACATCCTTGACCGCTGTGATGGTTCTCTTCTTTTGGTGAAAAGTCACATCGATCTGATCTAACTTGATAATATCTCTACTCATAGCTTCTAATCAGCTCCTCTACTAATTCAATATGGGTGTAATAATCGGCGATTCGCACATTTTCATCCCCACCGTGGTCTCGACTATTAGCATTTCCTAGACCGAAGGCCACCATTGGTACCTCTAGGGCATCAAAAACCGTATGCATAGGCCCTGTCCCCGCTGTTGTCGGCAAGACTGAAACGCCCTGTGGATAGAATTTCTTGGCCAACTCGATTACATTGAGAATGGCTGGTGCGCTCATATCGCTTCGATAGCTCATCTCTCCCAAGGTATAGTATAATTCTACCTTATCAAAGCCATTTTTGTCTAGCTGTTTCCGAATTTTTTCCAGAACATCATGCGGTTCTAGACCAGGAACCAAACGAACCTCTAGCTTCGCACTGGCTTCTGCAGGCAAAATCGTTTTAACTCCTTGCCCTTGATAACCTGACTGAATCCCTTCGATATTAAGGGCTGGCTCAAAAAAGAATCGTTTTAGAAAGGCTGCTCGATCCTCTTGTAAGAGAGGCAATTCCAAACCATAAATCTGGCTGATTTCCCCTGGATTTCGTTGAGCGTAGGTATCCACCAAGGCCAATTCCCGTTTATTTGGCTCTTGAACTTCTTCGTACAAGCCTTCAACCAAGATACGGCCATCTGCAGCGCGAAGAGACTGTAAGGCTTGGAGGAGATACCAAGGAGCTGATTCCACAACCCCACCATAACTAGAATGGATATCCACATCAGCGCTTTTTACCTTGGCATCAAAGGTCACAATCCCCTTATTTCCACCAGAAATTTCTAGCTGTTCCAAGGCATTTTTGGTCCCTTGTTCCCAGACCAACAAATCCGCCCCACGAAGTTTGTTCGCATGTTTTTCCAGATACTTATCCAGGTCTGTCGAAGCCGATTCCTCCGCTCCCTCCATGATAAAACTGATATTAACAGGCAGATCATCATGATGCTGCATGTATTTTCTCAAAGCACTCAAACGAGCTGTGATATGACCCTTGTCGTCATCAACCCCACGTCCATACATGAAACCATTGCGGACCGAAAGCGTAAAGGGATCCTCTGTCCACACCTGATCCCCGTCCGCTGGCACAGTGTCATAGTGGTTATAGAAAATTAGGGTCTTAGCATCTGGACGCGAACTTTTGAAATGCGCCATGACAAAGGGCGCTGTATAAGTCTCATCAATCTCCACTTCAGCCCCAACACGCTTAAAAATCTCACCCAGATAGTTTGCGACTTCCTTAAGTCCAACCTGCTGGGCAAAGACCGATTTCTTAGAAATCAAGGTACGCAAAACCTCAAAATAATGCTGGGCTACATGATCTTTTTCAAATTTTTCAATCTGTTCTTGTTCGCTAGGAAAAACCATATTCTCTCTACCTTTCTATGAACTACTCTTCCTGACAATCCATGCTCTATACAAAAGCAAGAGGTGGAATTCTCTCTCCCACCTCCCTGTTTCTTATTACCAAACTGGTTGATCCAAACCGTCTGATGTTTCTTCGATAACTTTTTTTACGTCATCTGTGTGGTAAGCTGCGATCACTTTCTTGATAGCATCAGCTTTTGGTGATGTTTCCCAATCTTTTTTCGCAACGATGATGTTGTACCATTGTTTTGAGTTTTCATCAGCTTGTTCTTTGAAAAGTGCTTTCTTGTAGTCCAATTTTGCTTCTGTAACGAAGGTATTGTTTACAACGGCAGCGTCAACTGATGACAATGAACGAGCTGTTTGGCTAGCGTCCAATTCAGTGATTTTCAAGTTCTTTGGATTTTCTTTGATGTTGGCAACTGTTGCAAGGGCAGTTCCAGAAACATCCAATTTAATCAAGCCAGCTGATTGAAGCAAGTAAAGCGCACGGCTTTCGTTTGTAGCATCGTTCGGTACAGCAATTTCTCCGTTTGCTGGGATGTCTTCTACTTTAGTGTACTTGTTGTCACTTCCATTCAAACCTGAGTAAAGGCGAATTGGAGAGATGTAAGTATCAGCAATCGCTACAAGGTCTTTCCCGTTTTCTTTGTTCCAGTTGTTCAAGAAGTTGTAGTGTTGGAAAGCGTTCAAGTCTACTTCACCATCAGCAGTTGCCTTGTTTGGTTGTGAGTAGTCTGTGAACTCTGTAAATTCCAAAGTGATACCGTCTTTTTTAACCAATTCTTGGATTTTGTCCCAACGTTTTTCTTCAGAACCGCTACGGTTAACAGTTGCGATTTTGATAGTTGTTGCATTGTCTGCTTTCTTTTCTGAGTTTCCGCAAGCTGCAAGAGCCAAACCTGCGACTGTAGCAAGGGCTGCTACACCAAGCCATTTTTTAATTTTCATGATTCTTTCTCCTTAAAAATAATACCGTACTAGTATCTCACAATTTGTTTGATTTCACAAATTGTTATTAGATAGCCAGATATATAGTTTAAAACTATATCCCTAAAAACCGAGAAATCACCCACCTGATTCAGAATGGATGATTTCAAAAAATTATTTAATATCAGCTTCTGCTGGTAGGTAAGTGTCTCCAAAGAATTGTTTAGACAACTTTTCAAGAGTTCCATCTTTGTAGAGTTCTTGGATACGTTTGTCTACAAATGTTTTCAACTCATCTTGACCTTTGGCAAGAAGTGGGTAAACGTAAGGTTGTTGGTCGCTTGGAAGTTCAATAACTTTCAAGTTGTCCAAACCTTGGTCCTTGATGACTGTTTCAACACCGATTTTATCAAAAATCTTGTAGTCAAACTGGCCATCGCTCAAGCGTCCCATGATTTGTTGGAAGTCCGCTTTAGTATACTTTAGGACAGTTGGATTATCTGAATGTTGTTTGTTGTAGTCTTCTAGCTGTTTAGCAGATGTTGTCCCTTGAACAACTTCTGTTGATTTTCCACCGATATCATCAAGCGATTTGATGCTAGGGTCATCTTTTTTCACTACAAGAACGTTAGGGTTTTTAGCAGTTGGAGCTGCATAAAGGTATTTTTCAGCACGTTCTTTAGTGTAGCTGATGTTGCTAACAGCCATATTGTAACGGTCAGCATCAAGTCCTGCAAAGACACCTGACCATTCTGTCTTCTCAAACTTGACATCATATTTGTCAGAATCTTTAAAGATAGCGCGAACCACTTCAATTTCGTAACCAGTCAATTCGCCATTTTCTTCATAGTTGAATGGTTTTGGTGTAGCATTGGTTGCAACGATAATTTCTTTCTTGCTAGCTGCTTCTCCTTCTTTCTTAGCACCACCTGAGCAAGCTGCTAGCACACCTGCAGCAACAAGCCCTAGAGCAGCAAGAGATGAGTATTTAACGATTTTTTTCATTTCATTTCCTCCAAAATAGAATACCTTATAATCTTAACAGAAAAAAAACATTTACGCCATTATATGATATCTATCTCTGTGATAGGTTTTCTTTATGGCTGATTTAAAAGACCAAACGCAAGACGGCAATTAAGATCACTCCAAAGAGAACTGTTCCGACTAGATTGCGGTAACGAAAGGCCACCCAAGCTGTTGGAAAGACGGCTAAGAAGTCCAGCCATTTGATTTGAGGAAAACTCCCAACCTTACCTGTCACTACGCTTGACAGAATCAAGGCAAAGATAATAGAAACGGGCAAGAACTTCAAAAAGCGCTCAACGATCGCAGGCAAACCCTTATACTTGACCAAGATGAAGGGAATCATACGGGGAATCCAGGTCACCAAGCCAGAGAAAATAACTGCTAATAAAAGATACTTACTGACCATCTAATACCACCCCCATTGTACAACCAAGTAGCGTCGCAAACAGAACAGCTAGTGACTGAGACACCACTGTCAAGAGTAAAAAGAAGGACACCGCAACAACTGCTAGGATAATGAGCAGATTACGGACAGGAATCCGTCTTTGCATAATCTGGAATTGCGAAGCAAAAATCCCGATGAACATCCCAACCAAAGCAAAATCCAAGCCAAAGATTTCTGGATTTGGCAGTAGACCACCCAGAGCCGTTCCGACAACTGTCCCCACAAACCAAGCCACATAGCTGTTGAGATTGTTTCCGTGCATCCACATAGGATTGACCTTGTCTGTATGGGCCAATTCGCCCATCAAAACACCATAAGTCTCATCTGTCAAGAGGCTAGACATACCGATATTTTGCCAGAGACTGGTATGACGGAAATAGGTTGATGCGTGCAAGCTCAACAAAAAGAGACGCAAATTGATCAAAAAGACCGTCATAGCAATAGCTGCCACAGGAGCTTGAACCGCAATCAAGGCCAACATGGCAAACTGGGCGCTCCCAGCATAAACAAAGAGGCTCATCAAGCCCATCTCAACAGGTGTCACATAAGGCGCACCAATAATCCCACAGGCCAGCCCGATACTGACATAACCAAGGGCTGTTGGCATGGCTGCCTGCGCCCCCTCCCAAAATCCTTTTTCTTTCATCTTTCTCCTCATATCGTCTTAATAAATGGGCTGAATCAGTTCCAGCCACAGCATGGACTATTATAACACATTCAGGAAAGAGAAAAAAGTCTGCTGATTGTAATCAGACAGACTCCATTTTATTCTTATTTAATCTTGAAGAATTGAACAATTGCCACAATACCTTGATAAATAAAGACAAAGGCAATGGTGTAACTAATATAGAGACCGGTCATCAATGGGTATCCCATCATGATTAAACCTGCTACGATTCCTAAAATCCCCATCCAAACTAGAGGGGTACCTACCGATTTATCCGTCTTACGAACCTTGAAACCAACGATAGTTTTTGTAATACCATTTGTCAAGGCCCATAAAGAAATGATAAATGGTACAAATGTTACCATTTCAATAAAGCTACCTGAGAATAAGGTAAGAGCGAGGATGAGGGTAACAATTCCTCCAAATAAATTCCAGCCATGCTTTTCTTCTGATTTGAAGTATTGTACAATCTCAGAAATCCCTTGAACTGCAAATACAAGTGCAAACAAGAAAGTCATGGAAGCCAAGCTAATAAGAGGATGTGCAAACATATTAAAACCTGCAAAAACTGCAAAAATACCCGCAATTAGTAACAACCATTTCCAAATTTTCGACATTATTTTTCTCCTTTTTTAGAGGAATCTTCCTCTAGTATTCCATAAATCATCATATCCAAAACCTGTGATAATTGATGTTCATATCCTGAAACCAAGTTAGATAGAGGTCTGATTTCCCTGAAAAATTATGATACAAAACTCCTTTGGCAATACCATCCACTTTACAAAGTTCATTGATGACAAAACCTTGATAGCCTTTTGTAGCAAATTCAAACAAAGCAGCGGTAATGATTTTCTCTCTTCGTAGTCTTGTTTTTTCTTCTTTTCTCATGTATTTACCTCTACATTTTTTAATTATAAACCGATTGGTCTAAAATGTCAAGCAACTTTCTCAAAAATTTAACAGTCTGCTGATTGTAGCCATCATAAACAGACTGGAATCCAGTCTCAAACATATAATATACACATTCTTCGCTAAATGTTTTCACGGATATTCAAGAGTATGATAAAGGCAGCTAGAAGAAATAGCAATAAAACAAAGCTAACTGCCAGAGTTCCAAAGCTAGTAGCAATGGTTACCAAAGCTATTGTAAATAAGCTAGGTAAAACAACTGTAATGGCGCCGATAGAGGATTGAACTGCTCCCATTGACTCCTCAGGTATTTGTTTAAAAATGAGTTCCTGTAATCGAGGAGAGAGGATACCTGCGAAAAAGGCATCCAAGGCACTAAAGATAAGAATCCAGTCAAAACGAACTGCCACAAAGCCAACTAAAAGGAGTAATTGGATAATAAGCGAGGCATATAGGGCTAGTTTTATGGAGATTGTATTCTTCAGATAGCCACTCACAAGGCTTCCGACAATAAGGGCTGACAATTCAAGGGTGGATAACAAGGCAAGAGATTGACCTGTTTGTAAATTCAAAAAGGGCTGATTCCTCAAAAACAGAGTAGAAACAGGAACTGTAACATTTATCACTGCTTGACTAATAGAGATAATAAACAAAACCAAGAGCACCTTATTCATATTCCATATCAATTTTGATGATTGGAGCAGATGCTGGCAAAAGGATTTTACAGAGAGTCCTTCTTGATAGCTAATCGTTTTTTCTACTTTCAAGAGGTCTGTTTTTATGAAAAGAATACCTAAAAATGCGATTAAAAAGGTCAGAGCATTCAGTAAGGAAATAGACTGGATAGATAGAATACCTAGTAAGACTCCTCCTAGAATATTACTGATTGTTTTCACTAAACTAACAGTTGACTGTTTAAATCCAATAGCTTCTGCCAGATGGTCTTGCCCAATAATTCTAATGAAAATCGGAGTGAGCATGGCGCCTGAAAAATAACTCAATGTGTCAGATAAGAGGTTAATCAGACAAATAAATGCTACTAATAACAAGGAAAAGGACTGCCCTGAAAGTGATAAAGAAACGATAGAGTAAAGCAAAAATTTTGCAAAACTAATCATTGTATATTTTAGGACACGATGATGTTGAAAATCCGCCAAAACTCCCAGAAAGATTTGCAGAACTTGAGGAAGGGTTTCTGAAATCGTGATCAGTAAAATCGCCAAAGGGGCAAAAGATGCATCTGCCACATAATTCAAAAAGGCCAGATAAAAAATCGTATCCCCAACCGTTGAAATCCACTGGTTGATGGTTAATTGCCTAAAATTTCTATTTTGAAGAAATACTTTCATCACAACTCCTTTTAAAGTTCCAGTGTATAGAAAACAAGACTTGGTTTAATATTGAACTCCAAGCCTTGCTCATATTCAGATTCATCCATTATATGATGTTCATGCCGTATTTTATAATAAATCATATCTTAAAAATACCAGACCACACTATTCCCTGCTTGTATTTAGCTTCTTTCTTTTGGACAAATTTTGCTAAATCCAACAACTCTGTCGGCGGTTCACCTTTAAAGCTCAACAATTCTTTAGAGACGGCAAAAGAAAGACGTACAGCTAACAAATCTTCATTAGTACTAGAGAACTGTTTTGCTGTTTCCAGCAATTGCTTCCTAAATTCTTCCGTCAAGCTAATTTCTTTATTATTGTATAGGGAATGAATTAACATTTGTAACTGACTTTGTTTTTCCATCGTTTACCTCATTTTATCTAGGACGCCAAGTTTCACTTTTAGTCCAGCCATTTACAGTATGCTCATAATTAAACATATACTGTACGAATTCCCATCTATAAACCACTTCTGCGACTTAGGATCTGCTTGAAGTGCTTTACAAGGATAGTATAACACGAAAATTAGCTTATTTTAGAAAATCGCATATTTGATATTTTTTCTTATAGAAATTTCAGATTTGCAATTGTTGACTACTCAATAAGTTCTTTGTATTGCTTCAAACGCAATTCGAAGAGGGCTAGCAATTGTGGATTTTCTAATACTTGCAGAGATTGGATAAATCTTTCAATCTCTTTTTGATTGCTTCCTTTGGTTTGAAGGAAAATCTTCATTTTCTTTAAAAACTGCCACAATACTTTTTCAAAAACATCGTATGGACGAAGCATGCTCTCTAGCTCAGCTTCAAAAATTGGGATATAAGAGAAAAGTTTACGCTCCATGAGTTCTGATATAATATTCAGAAATCCACTTTTCATATACAATCGATTATGTACCAACTCTTTAAATTCCCTAGATTTCTCAATTAAAGCGGTCGATAAAAATATCAAATCTTGATTGCTCAAGAAGGGCATGGTATTGCAAAAGAGATAGAGTTCAAACCAGGTCCAAGACTCAATAGCATAGAGATAGATAGTCAAAAACTCGCTATCTTCTTTTACTAATGGATAGTTCTTATTTAAGGAATGGAGTGCGTTTTTAATTACAATGGCATTCAAACGACGATAGGTCTCTGCCATCTGTTCTTGCTCGACTTCCTCCAACAGTTGCTCTAAACCAGCTATATCTTGGTGGGCAAAGCGATCCACAACCTTTCTACCAATCTGCATATGTAGGGATTCTTGATAATTGTTTAGCTTATGACCAAACTCATCAAAATTCATATTGATCCCTTGGATGGCTAGGATCAACTTATCCGCAGATAGCATAGACTGCCCTAGTTCAAACTTGGACAACTGAGAGGCTGTTAGACCAGCACAAGCCACATCTGACTGCTTGAGCTTTCTCGCCAAACGTAATTCCTTGTAAAATTCTCCCAACTCCATTCTCTCAATCATCTCACCACCTCCTATTTTTTATATAGTATATCATTATTCACAATTATTTGTCAAAATATTCTGACATTTAAGAGAGCAAAAAAGCCAGCCCTAAGCTGACTCTTTATTCCATGGTATCAAAAGCGAGACTTGGTTTGGCATTGAGGTCCAAGCTTGCAAAGTTTTCTTTGTTCCATTCGCTGACGCTGGCATAGGCAATCATACCTGCATTGTCTCCGCAGAGGCGCAGAGGTGGAATGATGACCTTGACATCTGCGATTTCGGTTGCTAGGCGTTCTCTGAGACCTTTATTGGCTGCCACACCACCTGCCACGACTAGAGTTTTAACAGGGTATTTCTCCAAAGCCTTCTTAGTTTTTGCCATGAGAATATCCAGGACAGCTGCTTGGAAGGATGCACACAAGTCCTCTGTAGACAGACTTTCTCCCTTTTGCTCGGCATTATGGTGAAGATTGATAAAGGCAGATTTCAAACCTGAGAATGAAAACTCCAGATTATCTTCCTTAATCATGGCACGAGGAAAGTCATAAATATCCTGCCCCTGATGAGCCAGCTCGTCAATCTCACGACCGGCAGGATAGGTCAAGCCCATGACACGGCCGACCTTATCATAGGCCTCACCAACCGCGTCATCTCGCGTTTCCCCAACAATCTTGTAGTCACCCGCCTCCGAAACATAAACCAACTCTGTGTGTCCACCGCTGACCAAGAGGGCTAGCAAGGGAAACTCCAAAGGCTCCACGCTCTGAGCTGCCATAAGGTGACCAGCCATGTGGTTAACGGGAATCAGCGGAAGTCCATGTGCCCAAGCAAAGGCCTTAGCAGCTGATAAACCAACTAGTAAAGCTCCCACCAAGCCAGGTCCATAGGTAACCGCCACAGCTGTTACATCGTCTTCGGTAATCCCTGCTTCTGCCAACGCCTCCTCGATGCAGGCTGTAATGACCTCGACATGGTGACGACTGGCTACTTCTGGCACTACGCCCCCAAAACGTTTGTGGCTCTCAATTTGACTAGCAATGACATTAGACAAGAGCTCATCGTCGTTTTTCAAGACGGCGACACTGGTCTCATCACAGGATGTCTCAAATGCTAAAATATATCTATCCTTCATCTATTTCTCTCTTCATGATAATGGCATCCTCGACTGGGTCATGGTAGTAGGCCTTTCGCTCAGCGATGACTGCCATCTTTTCTTTCTTGTAAAATGCTTGTGCTCGGTGATTTGACTTTCTGACTTCGAGGAAAATCTCCTTGTCTGTCGGCAATTGAGCAAACAAGGCTGATGCAATTCCCTGACCCTGATAGGTTTGTTTGACAGCGATTTGCAGGACTTCTGCCTCAAAAAGATTCTCCTGCACAGCTAGAAAGCCAATCACTTCTTCCCCATCATAAGCTAGAGCATACCAAGTCTGGTCTTGGGACAGGTCTGCTTGGATTTGTTCCAGCGTCCAAGGACTGACTGGGTAAACAGCTATCATAACAGCGTAGATGGCTTGAGCCAGATCAGGTTGCTGGTGAGTTCGTTTGATTTCTATCATAGGCGTTTAATGTAGGACTTACCAGACTCGGTATGGTTCTTGAGCCAGTTTTCCTCAGCCTCAACACGCTTGAGGTAGTTCGGCACAAAATCATGCAAGGAGTCTGCTTCCTTGTCCCAAGCCAAAAGAGCAAGATTGGCTGCATTAGGCAAGGTTTCTTTGTAATTAGTCCTTGGCAAGTGTTCTTGAATCTGCTCCACAAAGGGGGCAACTTCTCCGACAAAGGTTACCTGACTAGCACCCTTAACTTTCTCTAACACCTCTTCAAAAGATAGGTGCGCTTCTGGCATGACAGGTTTGGCATTTTCATAAAATCCTGCATAAACATTGTTGCGACGCGCATCCATCAAGGGAACGAACAAGCCTTCTTGTTGGTAGGGCACCAGAGCCAAGAGGCTAGACATACCAACTAACTCAATGTTCAGGGTATGAGCCAAAGTCTTGGCAGTTGCTACCGCGATTCGCAAACCTGTGTAGCTACCTGGCCCTTCCGCCACCACGATTCGGTCCAAATCCTTGGGTGTCCAATCCAAACTTGCCATCAAAAAATCGATGGCAGGCATAAGGGTAATACTGTGATTTTTCTTAATATTAATCGTCGTCTCGGCAAGAACCTGCTTGTCCTCTAAAATAGCGAGAGAAAGAGCCTTGCTGGACGTATCAAAAGCTAATACTTTCATAACACATTCCTATCTTTTTGTCTGCTTACTATTATACTACAAAAGCTGGCACATGGGAATTTTCTTTGCCCCCAAACAAAAATGCCTATACTTAGCTAAAAAATAATTTAAAAAATGCTCACTTTTCCTTTTCTTTTCCGAATATAAAAGTGAACAAGAAAAAAGGAGGAAAGTTCAATGACAAATTTTGACGTTCTTGACAATCAATTTTTATCCTTATCTGAAAATGAATTATCAGATATTGATGGCGGTCTCGCTCCCTTGGTTATCTTTGGAGTAGCAGTATCTTGGAAAGCTATTGCAGGTGGAACAGCACTTATAGGTTCTGGTTTGGCAGCTGGTTATTTTTTAGGAGGAGATTAATATGATGAAAGATTTGAACAACTATTGTGAAATTTCTAATAAGGAATTGCAAGAAATAAAGGGTGGTTTTGGTGTAGGTGTTGGTATCGCTTTATTTATGGCAGGTTATACCATTGGAAAAGATCTCCGTAAAAAGTTTGGTAAGTCATGCTAGATAAAAGACACATTTTTAGAAGGATAAATTTTATCTTCTTCATCTCTTACAGTTTGATCAACATTCTCAATGATTTAAACATTACTACTATCCCTTTACCGATTGATTTATCTGTTTGTATTGTTTTATTTTTATGCTTCAACTCTATTTTTGAGCAGAAGAATCGTTA
The DNA here is from genome assembly GCF_047463435.1 of Streptococcus mitis. GTDB lineage: Bacteria > Bacillota > Bacilli > Lactobacillales > Streptococcaceae > Streptococcus > Streptococcus mitis_DS. The sequence goes on from NZ_JASHDW010000006.1 coordinate 90,575, forward strand.
ACATAAAACTAATAAGCTCTGAAAATTCCATTGTCATGTCACTTTAGAAAAATGCAAAGACCACCTCATCTTGATAGATGGGGTGGAATTTTAGTGTCATGAATTTACTATGTTTTACCCCCAAACAAAAAGCCCCTGCATCAGCAGGGCATCTAAGCATTTAATCCAAAGTAAAATACAAACCAAACGACATAGGTTACGAGGAGGAGAAAAAGCGAGTAGAGGGTCACAAAACTAATCTTCCACAAGAACTTGCTTTGTCGTTGTTCCAGTTTGGCAAATAGAAGATTCCCAGTATAAACGCAAGCAACAAACACAATAAAAGCCACCAAGCGAGCTCCGATAGCAAAGGCAAATAAGTTATACATAGGGCAACCTCCTTGACTTAAAATCTATATGGAATTATGACAAGCAACAAATTTCACTTCCATTATCAAAATAACATATTTTCTCTGTTTTTGCAAACGCTTACCAATAAGTTGCCCTGTGACTTTCTCGTTTCCGTCTTTTACTAATCTTTCATTTTATGTTATAATTGAAATAATTGTAACGAATCAAGGTCATCTAGACACAAAATGGAATGAAATCAAGCAAATCTCTGCTAAAAGTTTGGAATAAGCTGACCTGTAAAATAGAAAGGAACTATATGATTTACAAAGTTTTTTATCAAGAAACAAAAGAACGTAGCCCACGCCGTGAAACAACACGCGCGCTTTACCTAGACATCGATGCCAGCTCAGAACTCGAGGGTCGTATCGCTGCTCGCCAACTTGTCGAAGAAAATCGCCCAGAGTACAACATCGAGTATATCGAACTCTTGTCTGACAAATTGCTAGATTACGAAAAAGAAACTGGCGCCTTCGAAATCACGGAGTTCTAATATGGCCTATACTCTTAAACCTGAAGAAGTTGGCGTTTTTGCCATCGGTGGTCTGGGAGAAATCGGGAAAAACACATACGGAATTGAATACCAAGATGAGATTATCATCGTCGATGCTGGGATTAAATTCCCAGAAGATGACTTGCTTGGTATCGACTATGTTATTCCTGATTATTCTTACATCGTGGACAATATCGACCGCGTCAAGGCTGTTTTGATTACACACGGACACGAGGACCACATCGGTGGGATTCCTTTCCTGCTTAAGCAAGCAAATGTCCCTATCTATGCTGGACCGCTTGCCTTGGCTTTGATTCGTGGGAAACTCGAAGAACACGGCCTCTTGCGCAACGCCAAACTTTACGAAATCAATCACAACACTGAGTTGACCTTTAAAAATCTCAAGGCAACTTTCTTTAGAACCACTCACTCTATTCCAGAGCCTTTGGGAATTGTCATTCATACTCCACAAGGAAAAATCGTTTGTACGGGTGACTTCAAGTTTGACTTTACTCCAGTTGGAGAACCAGCAGACTTGCACCGTATGGCAGCCCTTGGTGAAGAAGGCGTGCTCTGTCTCCTGTCTGACTCGACAAATGCAGAAGTGCCAACCTTTACCAACTCTGAAAAAGTCGTTGGTCAGTCCATCATGAAGATTATCCAAGGCATTGAAGGACGTATCATCTTTGCATCCTTTGCCTCAAATATCTTCCGTCTCCAGCAAGCAACAGAAGCTGCTGTTAAGACTGGACGTAAGATTGCGGTCTTTGGTCGTTCTATGGAAAAGGCCATTGTCAACGGAATCGAGCTTGGCTACATCAAAGCTCCTAAGGGAACCTTTATCGAGCCAAATGAAATCAAAGATTATCCTGCAGGAGAAGTTCTCATCCTCTGTACAGGTAGTCAGGGCGAGCCAATGGCAGCCCTCTCTCGTATCGCCAACGGAACCCACCGTCAGGTACAACTCCAACCAGGTGATACTGTTATCTTCTCTTCTAGTCCAATCCCTGGAAACACTACTAGCGTCAACAAGCTGATCAACATCATTTCTGAAGCTGGTGTCGAAGTTATCCACGGTAAGGTTAATAATATCCACACATCTGGACACGGTGGTCAGCAAGAGCAAAAACTCATGCTCCGCTTGATTAAGCCAAAATACTTCATGCCTGTCCACGGTGAATACCGCATGCAAAAGGTCCACGCTGGACTAGCAGTAGATACTGGTGTTGAGAAGGACAATATCTTTATCATGAGCAATGGTGATGTGCTTGCCCTTACTGCTGACTCAGCTCGTATCGCAGGTCATTTCAACGCCCAAGATATCTATGTCGATGGAAATCGTATCGGTGAAATCGGCGCAGCTGTCCTCAAAGATCGTCGTGATCTATCTGAAGACGGTGTCGTTCTGGTAGTCGCAACTGTTGACTTCAAATCGCAGATGATTCTGTCTGGCCCAGACATCCTCAGCCGAGGCTTTGTCTACATGAGAGAGTCTGGCGACTTGATTCGCCAAAGCCAGCGCATCCTCTTCAATGCAATTCGTATCGCACTGAAAAATAAGGACGCCAGCGTGCAATCTGTCAATGGTGCCATTGTCAACGCCATTCGACCATTCCTCTATGAAAATACAGAACGTGAACCGATTATCATCCCGATGATCCTCACACCAGATGAAGAATAAGTCAAAAAAACAGCCCCGTCCTCGGAGCTGTTTTTCTATGCTTTTTTTGAGATTGAAACTCAATAAAAATCGAAATCAGACTAGAAGGCTAGGCGAAAGCATAACTTAAGTTAGCTCCCATAGTTCGGGGAACTATGGGAGGCTGTAGATGAATCAAAGCCAAGCTTTGAACTCATTCGTAAGAAGCCGACGACGTATTATTTTGATTTTTGAAGAGTTTTAGAAATACTACGATTTTTACCTTCAAGATACACCATCAAAATAGAAATATCTGCTGGGTTTACTCCCGAAATACGGCTGGCTTGGCCGATGGTTTCTGGATTAATAAGTTTAAACTTCTGACGAGCTTCTGTCGCGATAGAATCAATATCATCCCAGTCAATATTGGCTGGAATACGTTTTTCTTCCATGCGTTTCATCTTGGCAACCTGGTCCATGGCTTTGGAAATATAGCCTTCGTACTTGATTTCTGTTTCAATCAATTCGATAATCTTGTCATCCAAGTCCTCTGCAGCTGGTCCGATGAAAGCCACCACATCTTGATAAGAAACTTCTGGACGGCGAAGGAATTCCTTGGCTGTCACTGCATCTGTCAAAGGCTTGAAACCCATCTCCTCAACCTTGGCATTGGTTTCCTTGACTGGCTTGAGTTTGATGCTGTCTAGGCGTTTCATCTCATTTTCAAATTGATTTTTCTTGATTTCAAAGCGAGCCCAGCGTTCATCATCCACAAGGCCAATCTCACGTCCCATCTCTGTCAAACGCATATCAGCATTGTCATGGCGGAGAATGAGGCGGTATTCAGCTCGACTGGTCAAAAGGCGATAAGGCTCAATGGTTCCCTTGGTCACCAAGTCATCAATCATGACCCCAATATAACCGTCACTGCGCTTCAAAATCAACTCAGGCTTGCCTTGGATTTTAAGAGCCGCATTGATACCCGCGATAATCCCTTGACCAGCAGCTTCTTCGTAACCTGACGTTCCATTTGTCTGACCAGCAGTGAAAAGTCCGGAGATTTTCTTGGTTTCCAGAGTCGCACGCAACTGATGAGGCAAGACCATATCATACTCAATGGCATAACCTGTTCGCATCATTTCAGCATTTTCCAAACCTTTGATGGAATGTACCAAGTCACGCTGGACATCCTCAGGCAGACTGGTTGAAAGTCCTTGAACATAGACTTCCTCAGTATTGCGCCCTTCTGGTTCAAGGAAGAGTTGGTGGCGTTCCTTATCCGCAAAGCGCACAATCTTGTCTTCAATCGACGGACAGTAACGAGGGCCCACTCCCTTGACAACACCTGTAAACATAGGCGCACGGTGGAGATTGTTTTGGATAATCTCATGACTAGTACCATTGGTATAGGTCAACCAGCATGGCACTTGATCCTTGACATAATCCTCATCACGTGAAGTGTATGAGAAGTGGTTTGGCGCTTCATCTCCTGGCTGAATTTCTGTCACATCGTAGTTGATAGAAGAAGCCTTGACACGTGGAGGAGTTCCTGTCTTGAAGCGACCGATTTCGAGTCCCAGTTCCTTGAGATTGTCAGCTAGGTTAATCGAAGCTAGGCTGTGGTTAGGACCTGACGAATACTTAAGATCTCCGATGATGATTTCCCCACGGAGAGCAGTCCCTGTCGTCACAATAACGGCCTTTGCAGCATACTCTTGATGGGTAGCTGTACGCACACCGACAACCTTGCCATCTTCCACCAAAATCTCATCAATCATGGTTTGACGAAGGGTCAGATTCTCTTGATTTTCAACCGTCTTGCGCATCTCCTTAGAGTAAAGCTCCTTGTCAGCCTGCGCACGAAGGGCACGGACAGCTGGCCCCTTCCCTGTGTTAAGCATCTTCATCTGGATGTAAGTCTTGTCAATGGTTTTAGCCATCTCGCCACCGAGGGCATCGACTTCACGCACAACAATTCCCTTGGCAGAACCACCGATAGAGGGATTACAAGGCATGAAAGCCAGCATTTCAATGTTGATGGTCGCAAGCAGGACCTTACAGCCCATACGGCTAGCGGATAGGGATGCTTCTACCCCAGCGTGTCCCGCACCAATTACAATAATATCGTATTCTTCAGTAAAATGATAAGTCATATTTCTCTCCTATTCCTCAAGATGAATGTGTCTTAGTTGGCCGTCCCAAGTTGGTAGGGCTGTTTTTAAAAAGGCTGGAACTAGTTGGAAATCCTGAAGCTGGTCCAAGTCAATCCATTCACAGGGCTGCCTTTTCTCATCTTCCTGCATGGTCAATGGAGCATCTTCAAGCAAATCCACCAAATAATGAAATTCGATGTTGTGATAGGAAACACCGTCCTGTTCAAAACGATTTTCAACCACGAAAGCTAGTTGCCCAGCTTGAGCTTTGACACCCAGTTCTTCCTTCACTTCACGGACTACCGCGTCTTCCGTGCTTTCATTGACTTGAATCGCACCGCCAATTGTGTAATACTTGCCCTTGTCTTTGGTAACTAGGAGCTTGCGATTTTGGACAATCAAGGCTGTCGCCCGAACTCCAAAAACCGTATTTCCCACTTTTGTCCGAAAGTCTTGTTGAGTCATTTTTATCCTTTCCTTTAAACGACACAAAAACAGTCAAAACTCCAAAGAAGTGCAGGACAAAAAAGCCTGCAACATCCATGAGCTTTGACCATCATTTCTATTGCTTTTATTATTGTAGCAAATTGAGAAAATTTGTCAATCTAAATGTACTGACAAACTTGTCCATCGCGGTAAGCATTGTCAATCAAACCACCACCTAGACACTCTTCGCCATCGTAAAAGACAACTGCCTGTCCTGGTGTAATGGCGCGTTGCGGTTCTGCAAAGATGACCTCTGCCTTGTCTCCTTTGACATGGACGGTCACCTTAGAATCAGGCTGACGGTAGCGGAATTTAGCCGTACATTCAAGCGTAAACTCCTCTGGCATGTCACGAGTAAAGTGGACTTGACTGGCCTCTAAGCTAGTTGACATGAGCGAATCATGGTAGAAACCTTGGCCTACATAGAGAATATTCTTGCTTAGGTCTTTTCCGACAACGAACCAAGGTGCATTGTCACCACCGTGTTGCCCACCGATACCGAGACCACCACGCTGACCGATCGTATAATACATCAGACCTGCATGCTCCCCCATATCGCGACCATCTACAGTCATCATGCGACCAGGCTGAGCTGGCAGGTAGTTGCTGAGGAAATTTTTAAAGTTCTTTTCTCCGATAAAACAAATCCCTGTCGAGTCTTTCTTCTTAGCAGTCGCAAGTCCTGCTTCTTCTGCTATTCTGCGAACTTCAGGCTTTTCCAAATGTCCCAGTGGGAACATGGTTTTTTGAAGTTGTTCTTGCGACAGTTGGCTGAGGAAATAGGTCTGATCCTTGCCATTATCCACACCGCGAAGCATATGAACAGTACCATCTTCATCACGCGCCACTCGGGCATAATGCCCAGTCGCTACATAGTCTGCCCCCAAGGTCATGGCATAGTCCAAAAAGGCCTTGAACTTGATTTCCTTGTTACACATAACGTCTGGATTTGGCGTGCGCCCTGCACGGTATTCCGCTAGGAAATACTCAAAAACGCGGTCCCAGTACTCTTTTTCAAAGTTGACAGAGTAGTAAGGAATGCCAATCTGGTCCGCCACCGCAGCCACATCCTTGTAATCTTCGGTCGCCGTACAGACGCCGTTTTCATCTGTGTCATCCCAGTTCTTCATGAAGATACCGATCACATCGTAGCCCTGCTCCTTGAGAAGAAGAGCCGTCACCGACGAATCAACACCACCACTCATCCCTACGACAACACGTGTTTTAGAGTTCTCACTCATGGTAAGTCTCCCATCTATTCGTTTATTCACGATTGAAGGTCGTGTATGCTTAACGATTGAAGGTCGCTTGAGCAGTATTCATTATAACATGCTTGGTTATAGAAGACAAGAAAGAGGCTGATAATCTGCCAACCTCTTGTTCTGAACCTATCAATCTATCACTTTCTAGCTTCATTCGCTTTCTTAGCAACTGCAATTTGGTATTTCACTTGGTCAAACCCTGTACCTCCCAAGGAATTTCGTCTTTGAACAGCAGTTTTAGGTTGCAAGTAGACATAAATATCCTCGGCAATGAGGGAATGATAGGTTTGTAATTCCTCCAAAGTCCAATCTTGAATATTTTTAGCAGACTTGATAGAGTCTAACACTAATCTTCCCACAACCTCATGAGCTTCTCTAAATGGCAAGCCTTTTCCTGCCAAATAGTCTGCCAACTCAGTTGCATTTGAAAAGTCCTTCTCTGTCGACTCTTGCATTTTTTCTTTGTTCACCTGCAAACTAGATAACATACCTGCCAATACATCGAGGGAATTTAAAATCGTTTCGACCGTATCAAACATCCCTTCCTTATCCTCTTGCAAATCCTTATTATAAGCTAAAGGCAAGGACTTCATGACTGTCAACAGTCCAAACAGATTCCCATAAACTCTACCAGTCTTTCCTCGAATCAACTCAGCCATATCTGGATTTTTCTTTTGGGGCATAATAGAGGAACCTGTTGTAAACGTATCTGACAAGGTAATGAATTGGTACTCAAAGCTACACCAATTAATCATTTCTTCGCAAAAACGGCTCATATGCATCATGAGTATACTGGCACTGGATAGAAATTCTAAGATAAAATCGCGGTCACTAACAGCATCCAAAGAATTTGTATAAGGTTGCTTAAACTCCAGCAAATCGCTAGACAATTGGCGATCAATGGGGAAAGTCGTCCCTGCCAAAGCTGCCGCACCTAGAGGGCATAAGTCTGTATGCTTCTGGTTAAATTCAAAACGTTCACTGTCTCTCTGAAACATATTGTAGTAAGCCATCAGGTGGTGGGCAAAACTAATAGGCTGAGCATGTTGCAGATGGGTATAGCCCGGCATGATCGTCTCCACCTGATTTTCCGCCAAGTCTAATAAAACACCCTTGAGATGAGCCAGTTTATCTAGGACATGGCCTAGTTGCTCCTTGAGATACAAGTGCATATCTGTCGCAACTTGGTCATTTCGAGAACGAGCTGTATGTAACTTCCCTGCAAGGGGGCCAATTTTTTCTGTCAACAACACTTCCATATTCATATGAATATCTTCGTTTGCGATATCAAAGTCAAGTTGGCCTTCCTCTAGCTCTTCTAAAAGCTCTTTCAAGCCTGCTTGGATCTTTTCTGACTCCTCCAAACTCAAAATGCCCGTCTGACCCAACATCTGAACGTGGGCTAAGGAACCAATCAAGTCAAATTTAGCTAATTTCTGGTCAAAAGATATACTCGCACCAAAGCGCTCTACCCAGTCTTCGACAGTACCTTCAAAGCGACCACCCCATAATTTTGTATTCTTAGCCATATCACATCCACCTCTCTATCCAATCGCCCTATTTGGCGCTTTTTTGAACCTCAGAATGAACCTTGGTTGGAAGTCCCCACAACTTAATAAAGCCAACAGCTGCATCTTGGTCAAAGGTATCTGCACTGGTATACGTCGCCAAATTTTCATCGTAAAGAGAATTTGGTGATTTCCGAGCCACGACCTGAGCGCTTCCCTTATAGAGTTTGACTTTTGCAGTCCCATTGACAACTTTTTGAGTCTCTTTAATATAAGCAATCAAGGCTTGTGTAGCCGGACTAAACCACAAAGCATTATAAATAAGATTTGATAATTCATTTTCTATAATTGGTTTAAAATGAGCCACTTCTCTCACAAGCGTCAAGTCCTCAATTTCCTTATGAGCTGTCAGCAGGGTCACCGCCCCTGGGCATTCATAGATTTCTCTTGATTTAATCCCAACCAAACGATTTTCCACATGGTCAATCCGTCCGATCCCATGTTTTCCAGCTATTTCATTGAGTTTTTGAATCAAATCTGCCAATTTTAGCCCTTCTCCATTGAGGGAAACAGGGACACCTTCACTAAACTCAATATCAATGTATTCTGGCATATCTGGAGCTTGCTCTGGAGAAGTTGTGATGCCAAAGGCTTCTTCTGGAGCCTGATTCCATGGATTTTCCAAAATACCACACTCATTGGCACGTCCCCAAAGATTTTGGTCGACAGAGTAGGGATTGTCAAGGTCAGCAGGAACAGGCACCCCATTTTCCTTAGCATAGTGAATTTCTTCCTCACGAGACCATTTCCATTCACGAACTGGTGCAATTACTTTTAAATTGGGATCCAAGGCTGCAATCGATACTTCAAAACGCACTTGGTCATTCCCCTTACCAGTACAACCATGAGCAATTGTAGTCGCTCCTGTCTGATGCGCTATTTCAACCAATTTTTTAGAAATAAGAGGGCGACTCAAGGCAGATACCAAGGGGTACTTTTGTTCATAGTAGGCATGTGACTGGAGAGCTACTAGCACATAATCTATAGCAAATTCGTCCTTAACATCAATGACATAAGATTCGACTGCCCCAACCTTAAGAGCCTTATCATGGATAAAATCTAAATCTTTCCCTTCACCCACATCCATACAAACTGCAACAACATCATAGTCTTTCTTTAGCCAGGTAATAGCAACTGATGTGTCCAAACCACCAGAATAGGCCAAAATTACTTTTTCTTTACTCATGTTCTTTTCCTTCTTTCTATTTTTCAATGGACGCTTTAAAGGCATCCTCAATGAGTTTGTCTAATTCCCCAGAATCCTTCAACTTTTGAATGGTTTTATCGACTGCCTCTTTCAATTCCTTGCTATCTTTTTTCATGGCGACCGCATAAGAATCATCTTGCTCTTTTTCAAACTTGAGGTCTGCGATTGCTAAATCAGGATTATTTTCCACAAATCCCTTGGCAACTGGTTCTTCAAAGATAACGGCATCCACTTGTCCTGATTTTAAATCTGTGATTAAATTCCCATTTTTAGGCAGAGATACGAGGGAAGAATTTTGTAGCAAATCTTTCGCCATCGTCTCTTGAATCGAACCTTTCTGTGCTCCGACCTTTTTCTGCGCTAAGTCGTTGACAGACTGATAAGTGGCTAAATCAGATTTTTTGACAATGAGCTTATTTTTTGAAGTATAGTAGGGAGTTGAAAAATCGAACACCTTGCTCCGTTCATCTGTCTTAGAAACACCTGATATGGCAAGATCGACTTTTCCTGATTGAACACTAGCCAGTACATTGTCAAAACTCATGGGAGATAGTTCCAATTCGACACCTAGTTCTGTTGCGATAGCCTTGGCTAATTCGATATCTGAACCCACAATCTGATTTTTCCCATCAACCACTTTTTGGTATTCAAATGGAGCAAAATCTGGATTGAGAGCTACAACCAATTTTCCTTTGGACTTGATGGCTTCAATTCCAGCCGATTGATTGTTACTACAAGCAAATAGTAGGGGGAGCATCACTAAACCAAACATCGTCATCAACACCTTCTTCATCTTATTCATAACAAAGCCTCCTTTATGTTTATTCTTTTTGGTTGTATAAATAATACTCCTATACTCATCGTTTGTCAAGCCTAAATTGAAAAATTTTTCAATTTGAAACAAAAAAACCTAGAAATACTACATAAAAATGTTATTTCTAGGCGTATTTATGCCATTCATCTCTGAAAAACATGAGTATTCAGTCAGTCAAAATAAGCAGAGCTAACTCATTCCCCCTTGCCCAATTCAATGATACGATGACATTGTTGGGCTACATAAGCATCGTGGGTCACAATAATAACTGTTTTCCCCTCGCGATTCATCTCTAAGAGAAACTTCAAGACCAAATCTCTATTTTCAGGATCCAGAGAACCTGTTGGTTCATCGGCTAAAATCAGCTGGCTGGGTTTTAAGATGGCTCTAGCAACTGCAATTCGTTGTTGCTCCCCACCAGACAACTCGGAAACCTTTTGGTGCAAAGTAGCTGACAAACCTACTCTCTCTAAAATCTCTTCCACCTTTTTGAGCTTGTCTTTCTTAGACAATTTCACATATTTCAGTGCCAGCATAAGATTGTACTCGACCGTTTCATCATCAATCAGGGCAAAATTTTGAAACAGATAAGAGATATGTTCACGGATTATTGTTTGCGACTTAGCAGAATTGACCGCTAGATTTGTCTGACCAAAAATCTCATACCGTCCGCTGTAATCACCATCTATCAAACCTAATAAATTTAACAAGGTTGACTTACCACTACCACTTTTTCCAACAATGGCTACCAAATCCCCCTGATCAATCCTGAGAGACAAGTTATCCAAAATCACTTTTCCCCCAATGGTTTTGGTAATATTTTCCAACTCAATCATAAGATGCCCCCTTTCAATAATTCTACTAGACTTCTTTTCTCCATCCTAGAAGCCAAGCCTAGCACAAATAGTATATCCAAACATGTAAAACCTGCAAACAGTAGAAGTGGCAAGAGCGCATGGGCAAAGAAAATCAAGACTAGAAGAGGGAGACTATAGCCCAGCAAGAGCAGAACTAAGAGAGGACGGTAGCGATCGACCAGTTTCCACCCCATAAACTTCTTGGTAATGATATCCCTGCGCTTCAATAAGAAAGTTGTTACTAGTAAGAAGTAGGAAATCATCATGCTAAGGAGACCAAACAAAGCAAAGAGTAGGTTAAAATTCCGAACAGCATCTCGATAAGAATCCACTTTCTCTTGTTGAATGGCTTGAATCGATGAAAATTTTAAATAATTCCCATCTGATAATTTCTCAACTAACTCCGTAATCACTTTTTGATTTTGTTCTGTATTTTCAACTTTCATCGGGTTGTTTAAACCTGTCGTTGACAAGCGAGTCTTTTCTTCCCACATCATGTCTTGATCATTTACCAGACTAATGATTGGATTGTGGAGATTTTCCTTTCGCTCATTATTATAAGGGAAGAAAGACCAATCTCCTTCATAGTAGGCAATTTCTACATCCATATCTTCTATTGTTTGCTTTTGCTGATCTTCATACCTCAGAGAAAGATAGGCGATGGATTTTCCCAAGAACTGATTCTTGCCTTCTTGTCCTTTATCACTGGCTGGCATCAAAATAACTTTTTTAGTGCTGGTATCTGGTAACTTGAATCCCTTGCTCTTTAGAAAATTGCTATTAGCATAGTAAACATCTACCTTATCAGGCAGTTGGTACTGCTGCACTTGTTCAGCTTTGATGACTGGTTTGATAGGAAGACTCGTACTTCGCACATAGTTTACTTGTGTTTTTGCTAGCAAGTCTTGATAAAATTGGTAGAAATAATCTGTAGATTTCCCTGACCCTGCTAGCTCTTCTTGCCACAGGTTATCATTGAGTTTGAAGGTTTCTAAGGTCAGGTAATTACCTTGGCTTACCCACTGTTGCTGATAAGCAAGTTCTTTGTTTTCTTGTTCTAAACTTCTGCCCACCCCAATCAGTAAGGCCGTCAGTAAAATAGTTGTCCCTATTTTCATCACATAATTGAAGATAAGACCAAGTTTGACAGATGAAAAACCTTTCAACATGGAACTGACTGTCATTTTCTGAATCATCAGGTAGGTCAGCCAACTGATGAACAAATACAACTGTAAAAGCAGAAATTGGGATAAGAGTAAACTTGGGAACAAAAGTTTTGGTCTGTAGTCCAGCACTAAAAATAGTCCCAAGTCAATGATAAGACTTCCACCCAAGAGAAGATAAAAATTAGTTTTTACAAAACCAGCTAAAATCGCCCCGCTTTGAAAACCAAGTAACTTTTGAACCCCCACTCGTTTCATCTCCATCATCGGCTGATAAACTGTTACTAACACAAGAAGTAAAATAGCCAAGACAAAAACAATGGCAGATAAAAGCAAATCTCGATTTATGACTTCCACTGCACTTTTATAGGTAGGCTCTAGCAAGGTAGCCTGGTCTATCTTGAAAAAATCGCTCCATTTCTGTACAATCCTATCCTTATCCATCTCTTGTGTAGAAGTTATCGTATAGCGACCATTTAAACTACGAGATGTATCCTTGATATAGGTTTGAAAAGTTATAAGCTGAATAGGCTTGGCTTTTAGAAAGGTCGGTATCGTACCAAGTTTATTAGAAATTTCTTTATTACTGTAGACTCCTTCACCATCTGTGGTAAAATCAAGAGAAGAAATCCCAAACTCTTGGTAGGGGAAGGTATCTTTATCAAAAACACCAGACTTGATTACCTCATCACCACTGTCTGTTTTGATGATGGAGACTTTGTACTCCTTTGATACATCCTCAAAAAATCGAAGAACAGACGCTGCAGGTTCGTTAATATCTTTCAAATACAAATCCAAAGAATCTACAGTCTTTCCCATTTCCCGAATCCGAACCGCTTCACGTGTGTAGTTTACATTAAAAACAAAAAAAGTGGTACACAGCAACAGCAGAAACATACAAAGATGACTGATTTTTTTCATAAAAGTACCTCCACTAAAGTTTTCCCTCTCCTAATAGGAGAGGGAAAATTTCACTTAAAATCCATAGAAATATTCTAATCCTGTTGGCGGAATTTTATTAAGGGAAGCTTGAGCCCAAACCTCGGGATCTTCACGATCCTTAGAGATTCTACCTCCATGCTTGACAGTTGCTGTATGAGATCGAGTAGAATGTAAATAATCAGAATATCCAAAAGTTCCTGTCCAACCTACTCCATAGTTCCATTGACCACCCTCAACCCATACTGCTAAAGCATTTGTAGTAGCAAGTATACCACATACCATTAAAGATGCAACACCAATTCTAACTAATTTTCTCATGATTTATTTCTCCTATTATCGAGAGCTGTTCCGTAAAAACAGCTATAGTAATTTATCAACAAGTATCGTAGTCCATTGGACTCACCTTCATTCTATCTCATTCTTTAACAACGAACTTATTTTTAACCGGGAGAATAGTACGCTCCTGTATCAATACCTTGAGTAACTAGAGTAGTACTAATAAAACTTCGACTATTACTCAGTAGAAGTAGCACAACAAGCAATATAGATAGCGCTTTCAAATATTCGAATTTTAATTTTCCCATCTTGCCACCTTCTTTCACCTATATTATAAATCAACATATATAAACTGTCAAGCAATTAAAGTAAAAAATCATATATTTTTTTAAAAAAGAATTATAGTTATGTTTTGTGTATGAAGAGGATGGTCAAAACTCAATTTCAGGATAAAATGAAGTAAATATCCCCATAATAAAACGCATAGTATCAGTTTTTTCAAAACCTGATATTATGCGTTTCTTTATTTTAAAGACTTTTTTCCCAGCCTCATACGTTCTCTGACTGCTTATCCATCAGATATTGTTCTACCTTGAGTGCCATGACTTCATTATTTTCAATTAGATAAAGCACCTTAGCTTTCATATAATAGTCCTTAGCAACAGAGAGATCAAGATCTTCTGTTACATTTCCCAACAAACAATATAAATCTGCTAACCTAAAGCTACTATGATATTTGTTACAAAATTCAATTATCTCCAATAATAGCGCTCTGGACTTGTCCATCTCCTCCTGTTTCCAAAGGTGGTAACAATAATTGTATTTTATTTTGATATACAACTCAATTTGTTCACGCACACTGGTATCGATTTTTGAAAGGGCTACGGAAACCTGAACATATAGTTGCTCAAATTTCTCCTTATCCTCATCATAGCCTAAGAAAATCAGCAGGGTATTCAAAATATATAAGTAGTCCACTTTATCAATACTAATCCTACTGAGGATGTCCTCTATTTTTGAAATAGCTAGTTTTAATTGATGTTCACATTGATAGGTTAGAATAGCATCTATCCAGTCCAGATAAATCTTTTCATCAAAAGATAAAGAAGTCTGCTGCTTTCTTTCTCCCTCAAAAGCATATTTCAAAGAGGCGTAATCTTGATTTTCCAATAATGTTTTAGACAATCTCTTGAAAGCAGACAAGCCTAGAAACTCTTTCGAAATTTCTCCTGAAAAGAAATAGTCCATATTTAAGCCCATTTTTTCAGATAATTTATATAACAAATCTGCTCCTGGCATATATTTGCCTTGTTCCATGCGACTTATCTGAGTTTGTTGGCAAATTCCTTCTGCCAATTCTTTTTGCGACCAACCCAGCTCTTTTCGCTTATTTTTTAATCTTGTTGCTAATAATGCATGCATGCTATCCACCACTATTTATATTCTATAAAAACATTATACTACTTTTTTGATAAGATTATATCAAATTGGCTACAAAGAGTGAACAGATTTCCCTACATGTAAGCAAAAAGAGGCTGGGAAAAACTAGCTTCCAAATAAAATCACATAGTGATTTCAGTCTTGAGTACAATCAAGCTGAAAGAAATACTGTGTGGTTTTTGAATTGTTGAACGTCCTAAGATTCGTTTTTTGGTTAATTGTCTATCAGAATGTCCTTTTATCTGTCAATAATCCGAGAAAATCTTGTCGTTTCAAGTCTGAGAAATGTTTGGTAGAAAGACTTCCTTTTTGAAGTCCATCATCTCTAACCTGTAAATAATAGCTATGTTGGCTTGTTTTAATTGTCAAAAAATCGCCAAATATAAAAACTCTTTTCCAGTTGCGAATCTCAAATTCTTTCATCTCTGATTTTGGAATGCGGATAAGTCCTTGTCGCAAATCACGATGGTGCTCACTTGTAAAAGTCATCCCATTCCCAAGATTTCTTATCAGTAGTTCATCTGGAGTCACCATCACCAGCGCTATTTTAGTTAAGAAAATTTCAACTGTTGGTGGTAAAATCGCCAAATTAAACCAGGGATGTAGGTAGCGATAGGCTAAGAAATAATGAGGCTCCTCACCCAATCCTAGTTGTTTATATAATGTCTTAACCTCACTGTCTAATCTCGCTTCAAAAGACACATCCGAATGCTCTTCTTCCTTCTTCTGATTAAAATAACGCATCCAGACTAGAAAACCTATAAAGACTATAATAAATATTCCTGATAAGAGATATTTTACATTGTAGTTCATCACTTAACCTCCTGATTCACGCCTCTGCCTAAAACAGAGGCCTATTTATTTTGAAAATAGTTCCATAACAACTTTAAATAAGACTGGTGTCATTAAAATTAGGATGGTTCCTATCACAAATATCATTACTACTCGAAAAAGCTCCTTATTTTTAAACATTTTTCCACCCCTTTTCTAGCTACATCATAATACTGTTAAGCCCATTTTAAAATTACACCAAGATTTTTCACAAACTTATTTTAGCTTTCTTTTCTACTTTTTATATTACTATGATACAATATTTTTAATAGGATTTTATTGTTTGTTAACTTTTTTCACTAAAAGGAGAAAATCATGCGTTATGATTTCGGAAAGGTCTATAAAGAAATACGTGAGTCAAAAGGCTTAACCCAAGAAGAGGTCTGTGGAAATGTTCTCTCAAGAACCAGCCTATCAAAGATTGAAAGTGGTAAAGTAACTCCTAAATATGAAAATATGGATTTTCTTCTCCGGCAAATGAATATGAGTTTTGAAGAGTTTGACTACATCTGCCATCTCTATCAGCCGAGCCAACGGACAGAAATCATGCAAACTTATCTCAATATGAATTCCATCATTGGTGGCAGTGGTCTAGTTGATTTTTTTGAAACATGCCAAAACTATCTCAAGACCCATCACGATCTGCCTATAGAAGAAATCAGGGATATGCTGGAAGTTGTCATTCATATCCGTCAACATGGTACAGAGCAACTGTCAGACCAAGTGAAACAGACTATCCAAAAGCTGTGGGAAAAAATTGAAAAACAAGATACATGGTATGAAAGTGACCTAAAAATCCTCAATACCATCCTTTTCAGCTTTCCCATTGAACACCTCCATCTCATCACTGGAAAAATCCTGCAACGCTTGGAAGTCTATAAAAACTATCAACATTTATATGACTTACGAATGGCAATCCTACTCAACATTTCCACCATTTACTTATACCATCAAGACAAAAACATGTGTCAACAAATCTGCTATACTTTACTAGAGGATGCCAAGAACAAGAAAAGCTACGATATGCTTGCTATCTGCTATGTCCGTATTGGGATTTGTAGGGATGATGCCAAACTTATCCAAAAAGGGTTCTCCCTTCTAGAGCTGACCGATGAAACTTCCATTCTAGCCTTTCTCAAAAAAGAAGTGGAGATCTATTATCAACCGAAAGAAATATAAAAAAGTCGAGGGATTTCCTCGACCTTTTCATATTATTCTGTTCGTTATTTCTTAATACCAGCCGTTGTTAAGCCAGAAGTTTTTAGCAGCTGACCATGAACCGTAACGTCCTGCAACGTAAGCATCTGCTACACGTTCTTGGTTTTCAGCTGAGTAGTCACCGTTCAAGTATGAATCTGTCAATTGGTAACGTCCAATGTATTGGCCGTTTGTAGCTGTATAGCTACCACCTGATTCTTTTTGTGCAATCCATTCTTTAGCTTCTGCTTCAGATCCACTTACAGTTGCAGCTGGTGCTGAAGTTTCTGCTGCAGCAACAGTTTCTTCTGCTACAGGAGCGCTTGCAGCTGGTGCTGCTTCTTCTACTACTTCTGTAGTTTCTGCTACTGGAGCTGAAACAGTTTCATCTTGAGCAGCTGGTGCCGCATAAGTAGCTGGCGCTGGTGTTGCAACAGGTGCTACAGGACCATCGATAACCAACTCTTGACCAACATAAATCAAATGAACGTTGTCGATGTGGTTGTTTTCTGCCAATTTCTCAACAGTTGTGTTGTGAGTTTCAGCGATTTCTGAAAGTGTATCACCTTCTTTAACAGTGTAAGTTGATGATTCTTGAGCAGATACAAATGATGGAGCAAATACTGCAAACAAGGCAGCTACTCCTGCAAGAGTTGTTTTAATCTTTTTAGTTGTTGATTTCATATTTGAAAATTCTCCTTCTTTCTATAGTACTATCATACCCTTTAAATATTACTGTTTCTTGACACTTTTATGTAGAAATATTACAAAATTATTTTTTATTTCCCTAAACAAGCTATTTTTTGTTACAAAAGATGCTTTTTTATGCTATTTGTAGTGTAAAAAGGTTTTCATCCACAATTAAAGCCAAGACCTTCATTCTTTGATATAATAGAGATAAGAATTTTTATAAGGGGAAACTGATGAAATCACTTCGTTTTCAATCTGTCTTTGATATCATCGGACCAGTTATGATTGGCCCATCTAGTAGCCATACTGCTGGTGCTGTTCGTATTGGGAAGATTGTCTCTTCCATTTTTGATGATACTCCGACAGAAGTCGAATTCCAACTATTTAACTCATTTGCCAAGACCTATCGTGGCCACGGGACAGACCTAGCCCTTGTTGCAGGTATTTTAGGCATGGATACAGATGATCCTGAAATCCCAAACAGCCTGGAAATTGCCCACAAGCGTGGCATCAAGATTGTCTGGACCATTCAGAAAGACAGTAATGCTCCGCACCCTAATACCACTAAAATTACCGTTAAAAATGCCCACAAGACCATCAGTGTGACTGGTATTTCTATCGGTGGAGGGAATATTCAGGTAACCGAACTCAATGGCTTTGCCGTCTCTCTCAATATGAATACACCGACTATCATCATTGTTCATCAAGATATTCCAGGTATGATTGCCCTCGTAACAGAGGCCCTTTCCCGCTATGGTATCAATATCGCCCAGATGAATGTTACTCGTGAAAAAGCTGGTGAAAAAGCCATTATGATTATCGAAGTTGACAGTCGCAACTGTGATGAGGCCATCGAAGAAATTCGAAAAATCCCTCATCTCCACAATGTCAATTTCTTTAAATAGGAGGAAGCATGTTTTATTCTATCAAAGAATTGGTCGAGCAAGCAGATCTGGACTTTCAAGGAAATGTCGCAGAACTCATGATTACAACAGAGTTTGAATTGACCGGTCGCGAACGTGAAGAAGTCTTCCTTCTCATGGAACGCAATCTGGAAGTCATGAAAGCCTCTGTCCAACTTGGCCTCAATGAAAATAAATCTCGTAGTGGCCTGACAGGTGGAGATGCTGCCAAATTGGATCACTACATCAAAAACGGAAAAACTCTGTCAGATTACACAATTCTCTCTGCTGCCCGAAATGCTATCGCAGTCAATGAACACAATGCCAAAATGGGCTTGGTTTGTGCCACTCCGACCGCAGGAAGTGCCGGCTGTCTCCCTTCCGTTCTAACAGCTGCTATTGAAAAATTAGACCTCAGCCACGAGCAACAGCTAGATTTCCTCTTTGCTGCGGGTGCCTTTGGATTAGTCATCGCAAACAACGCCTCTATCTCAGGTGCTGAAGGTGGCTGTCAGGCCGAGGTAGGTTCAGCCTCTGCTATGAGTGCTGCAGCCTTGACTCTGGCTGCAGGTGGGACACCTTATCAGGCCAGTCAGGCCATTGCCTTTGTCATTAAAAATATGCTAGGCCTCATCTGTGACCCTGTTGCCGGCTTGGTCGAAGTTCCCTGCGTCAAGCGCAATGCTATGGGAGCTAGCTTTGCCTTCATCGCAGCAGACATGGCCTTGGCAGGTATCGAATCTAAAATTCCTGTGGATGAAGTTATCGATGCCATGTACCAAGTAGGAGCAAGCATGCCAACTGCCTTCCGTGAAACAGCTGAAGGTGGTCTCGCTGCCACCCCTACTGGTCGTCGTCTCCAAAAAGAAATTTTCGGAGAATAACTTATCAAAATAGGAGAAACCATGACCTCTATCACAGCTATCTTTTTCGATCTGGATGGAACCCTCGTTGACAGTTCTATCGGGATTCACAATGCCTTTACCCATACCTTTAAGGAGTTGGGGGTACCTAGCCCTGATGCCAAAACTATTCGTGGTTTTATGGGACCGCCCCTCGAAAGTAGTTTTGCGACCTGCCTTCCCAAAGACCAAATTTCTGAGGCTGTCCAGATATACCGTTCTTACTATAAGGAGAAAGGCATCCATGAAGCTCAACTCTTTCCTCAGATTGTAGACTTGCTTGAGAAGTTATCGAGCAATTACCCTCTTTATATCACCACTACAAAGAATACTCCAACCGCTCAAGACATGACTAAAAACTTGGGAATCTATCATTTCTTTGATGGCATTTATGGTTCCAGCCCTAAAGCACCCCATAAGGCAGATGTCATTCGCCACGCCTTGCAGACACATCAACTAGCACCGGAACAATCCATCATCATCGGAGATACCAAGTTCGATATGCTTGGAGCTCAAGAAACAGGCATTCAGAAATTGGCCGTCACTTGGGGATTTGGAGAGCAAGCAGACTTGCTAAACTATCATCCTGATTTTATCGCTCACAAACCCATAGAAGTTTTGGAGTATTTTCAATAACATAGACTGGACTACAACCCCATTTCAGAAGAAAATAAAGTAAGTCTCTACATAACAAAACGCATATTACCAAGGTTTCGATGAACTGATAATATGCGTTTTTCTTTTTTATTCAACGTGGGTAGTTTGATTGGCAAAGGCGATAATGGCTTGCTTCAACTCATCTCCACTAAGAGTGCGGAACTCTTCAATCTTTTGATTGATGGCTTCTAGAGGCATGACATTAACCTTACCAACGAAAATCTTATCCATAACTTGGTTATCAACAAGTTCGGTTGATACCAAGAGTTCTTCGTAAAGTTTTTCGCCTGGGCGGATTCCAACTTCAACGATTGGAATTTCGCTTTCGGTGTGGCCACTTAGAAGGACCATTTTCTTGGCCAAGTCATAAATCTTGACTGGTTTACCCATATCAAGGATAAAGACTTCCCCATCCTTGGCATAAGCACCAGCGTGAATAACCAAACGGCTAGCTTCTGGAATAGTCATAAAGTAACGGGTCATGCGGAAATCTGTCACCGTTACAGGACCGCCTTCAGCAATCTGACGTTCAAAGACTGGAATGACACTACCACGGCTACCAAGAACATTTCCAAAACGAACTGCACAGTAGGTCGATTGGCTACGTTGGTTAAAGCCAGTGACAATCAACTCAGCCACGCGCTTGGTTGCTCCCATAACATTTGGTGGATTAACCGCCTTATCTGTCGAAATCATAACCATCTTAGGTACTTTGGCTTCATCAACAGCCTTAGCAACGTTGTAAGTTCCACGGATATTGTTTTTAAAGGCTTCTTTTGGATTGCGCTCCATCATAGGAACGTGCTTATGGGCAGCCGCATGATAAACAATAGCTGGCTTGTACTGCTCAAAGACTTGCAAGAGACGGTCATAGTCTTGAATATCGGCAATAACTGGTACATAATCAATCCCTTGGAACTTACGAATCAGTTCATGATAAACAAGGTAGATTGAGTTTTCCCCATGACCGAGCAAGACGATGCGTTCAGGATTGAAACGGCTAACTTGTCGACAGATTTCAGAACCGATTGAACCACCAGCACCTGTAACCAAGATTGTCTTACCTGTCAGTTCTGCGCCCAGACGCGATTCATCAAGACGAATTTCCTGACGTCCCAAAAGGTCCGTAATATCAATTTTTTGGAAGCCAGTACCTGCTTGGTGAAGTCCCTGAACAACGGTTTCAACCTTAGGCATCTTGTAACATTTGACACCCAGCTTATTACACATCTGCAAGATACGTTCATATTCTGACGGGTCAAGCGACGGAATCGCAACGATAACACGCTCAATTTGATGGCGTTTGGCTAATTCAGGCAATTCATCATATGAACCCAAAACAGGAATCCCACCAAGTTTTTGTCCCTTTTTCTTCGCATCCTTATCCAAAATACCAACAAGTTCTAATTCACTAGTTGGATGTTGGTAACTATCCATAAAGAGAGCTCCACCATCACCGGCACCAATCAAGAAGGTCCGACGGTGTTCTCCATCACCACTTCCCTTTTTGCGTTTAGAGTAGATTAACTGCCAAGTAATCCGTGGCAATAAAATCAAGAAAGTACTCAACAAGATAAAGAGTACGATAAAACGGATGGAGAAGAGGGGCAAGAAGGCATAGCAGATACTATATGACAAGATACTGCTAGCAGTCACACCAAAAAAGATTTTCATGAAATCCGTAATCTTGCTGTAACGACTGATACTAGCGTTCAATCCCCAAAATCCAATCATTAATTGATAGAACAGGAAGGCCAAACTCGTATAGATAATGTAGTCAACAGGTGCTGGATTAATCAATCCGTAGAATAAAATATAAGATACAATGATGGAAACCACCATACTCAAAATATCAAATATTCCCCAGAAAACCTGTTTTTGTTGCTTATTTAAAATTTCCACCAGATCAATCACATAATCTGTGAGTTTTTTATTCATAGAAATTTACTCCTCCTTAAAAGAGCTGGATGATTATACTCAATGAAAATCAAAGAACAAACTAGGAAACTAGCCGCAGGCTGTACTTGAGTACGGCAAGGCGACGTTGACGCGGTTTGAATTTGATTTTCGAAGAGCATTATATTGTTATTATAACACTTTTTCTAAAGTTTACGATTTGCTACAATCTTTTACTTGCTTTTTCGTAACAGTTTCATAAAAATAAACTGTCGGACAAATCCGGGACAAAGGGCAACAATCATCTGAATGGCAACACTCTTGGCATACTCCATGTAAGAAATTTGCCCTCTCTTCAGCATGCGCTGACGAGCCTGGCGATAGAGTTTAAGGTAACGCAGTCCCCCACGACGCTCAAACATCCCTGCTCCAACACGAACCTTACACAAGATTTGATCGAGATTTCCAGTCTTAGCTCCTGCAGCAATCATATTGAGCCAGAGGAGGTCATCCTCCATATAAAGGCCATCCTCATAGTTGCCTGCCTTGAGAACCATGTCCTTCTTGAACATGACAGTCATGTGGTTAAAGGCACTTCTCATCCTTTGGTAAGCTACAATATCTGCATGCTGGGTTGGAACACGACGGTAAGAAACGATCTCATCAGGATTGTCAATAAACTCTGCAATATGTCCACCTAATAGGTCGAGCTTGTCCTTCTCCATTAGCTGAACCTGTTTCTCAAAACGGTCTGGAACAGCTATATCATCCGTATCCATACGAGCGATGATATCGTACTGACACTGCAAAACACCCTGTCGAAGAGCCAGACCCAAACCTTGATTATGCTCAAGAGGATAGCGTTTCACTGGAATATTAGACTCAGCTTCAAGCTGGTCTAATACCTGATAGAGCTCAGGTGTCAAAGGCCCATCCTCAACCAGAACCAATTCGCTCGGTTTCAGGGTCTGATTTTGAACACTCTCAATAGCATCCTTTAAAAATGTCGGATTTTCCTTGATATAGACCGACATCAATACGCTGATTTTTTGCTTTTCAGACACAGTTTTTCTCCAATGTATAGATTTCCTTCCACTATTTTATCATAATTTTCAAGACTTTCCCATTTTTATCTTGAAAGCCCAAAACCTTACTTGACATTATAAGGAAAAAACCTTAAAATAAGCTGTTATTAAAATCAGCTAGAAGAGGTATTATATGAAAAAGCAATCACTCTTTTTTGTTCCAGGTATTATCCTGATTGGTGTTTCCTTGCGGACTCCTTTTACTGTTTTACCCATTATATTGGGAGATATTTCGCAAGGGCTGGGAGTAGAAGTTAGTTCGCTTGGTGTCTTGACCAGCCTTCCCCTCCTCATGTTTACTCTCTTCTCGCTATTTTCTACCCGACTGGCTCAAAAAATCGGCTTGGAGCATCTCTTCACCTACAGCCTTTTCTTCTTGACCATCGGTTCTCTCATTAGACTAATCAATCTGCCTCTGCTCTATCTAGGAACCTTGATGGTTGGGGCAAGTATCGCAGTCATCAATGTTCTGCTTCCTAGTCTTATCCAAGCCAATCAACCAAAGAAAATTGGTTTTCTGACCACCTTATATGTAACCTCTATGGGGATTGCAACGGCTCTGGCCTCCTATCTGGCTGTGCCTATTACACAAGCCAGTTCTTGGAAAGGACTTATCATCCTCCTCACCCTGCTCTGTCTAGCAACTTTTTTGGTCTGGCTCCCAAATCACCGCTATAATCACAGACTGGCTCCACAAACCAAACAAAAAAGCAAAACAAAGGTCATGCATAATAAACAGGTCTGGGCAGTTATTGTCTTTGCAGGTTTTCAATCCTTACTCTTTTACACCGCTATGACCTGGCTACCTACCATGGCTATCCATGCAGGCCTATCCAGTCACGAAGCTGGCTTGCTGACCTCTATCTTCTCTCTGATTAGCATTCCTTTTTCAATGACCATCCCAAGCCTGACAACCAGTTTATCTACTCGTAACCGTCAGCTCATGCTCACTCTGGTTTCACTAGCTGGTGTGGTCGGTATTTCCATGCTCTTTTTCCCAATCGGTAATTTCTTTTACTGGCTTGCCATCCATCTCCTCATCGGAACCGCGACCAGCGCCCTCTTCCCCTATCTCATGGTCAACTTTTCACTCAAGACAAGCGCCCCTGAAAAGACTGCACAATTGTCTGGTTTATCTCAAACAGGAGGCTATATCCTAGCAGCCTTTGGGCCAACCCTCTTTGGTTACAGTTTTGACCTTTTCCACTCTTGGGTGCCAGCTGTAGCTGCCCTCTTACTCGTCGATATCCTGATGACTGTGGCCCTCTTTACAGTGGACAAAGCTGATAAAATCCTCTAAACTTCTAGTTTTAGCTAGAAGTTTTTTATATATAAAAATTTTACACATTTCTCTTGACAGGGCTTTCATTTAGATGTATAATGTATGTGTAGAAAAATTATATATAAAAATCTTACACATTAGAAAAGGAGGTTCCCCATGTACTTTCCAACATCCTCTGCCTTGATTGAATTTCTCATCTTGGCTGTACTGGAGCAGGATGATTCTTATGGTTATGAGATTAGCCAAACCATTAAGCTGATCGCTAATATCAAAGAATCTACACTCTATCCTATCCTAAAAAAATTGGAAGGCAATAGCTTTCTGACAACCTATTCTAGAGAGTTCCAAGGTCGCATGCGCAAATACTACTCCTTGACAAATGGTGGTATAGAACAGCTCGTGACCCTAAAAGATGAATGGGCACTCTATACAGACACCATCAATGGCATCATAGAAGGGAGTATCCGCCATGACAAGAACTGAATACCTGACTCAGCTAGAACTTTATCTCAAAAAACTGCCTCAGGCTGACCAAATTGAAGCCATGGACTATTTCAGGGAACTCTTTGACGATGCTGGAGTCGAAGGAGAAGAAGAACTCATCGCTAGCTTAGGAACTCCTAAGGAAGCAGCTCACGAAGTCCTCTCCAATCTTCTCGATAAAAAAATTAATGAGGCACCCGCTCAAAAAAATAACCGACAAATTTTGCATATCGCCTTGTTAGCTCTCCTTGCAGCACCCATCGGTATTCCTCTGGGAATCGCCATCCTCGTGTCCCTGTTCGCAATCCTTGTGGCAGCCTTGACTGTCATTCTAGCTTTCTTTGCGGTTTCCATACTTGGTATCATCGGCGGATTCCTATTTTTAGTTGAAAGTTTCACTGTTCTCGCCCAAGCCAAATCAGCCTTTATCTTAATTTTTGGTGCTGGTTTACTGGCTATCGGTGCTTCTTCACTAGTCTTACTAGGTATTTCCTATGTAGCCCGCTTCTTCGGTCTACTCATTGTTCGCCTGGTGCAATTTGTTCTCAAAAAAGGAAAGAGAGGTGACCAGCATGCGTAAATGGACAAAAGGATTTCCCATTTTTGGTGTGGTGACTACCATTATCGGCTTTATCCTGCTCTTTGTAGGGATCCAATCTGACGGGATTAAGAGTCTGCTTGCCATGTCCAAGGAGCCTGTCTATGATAGTCGGATGGAAGAGCTGACCTTTGGTAAGGAAGTCGAAAACCTAGAGATTACGCTCCACCAACACGCGCTCACCATCACAGACTCTTTGGATGATCAAATCCACATTTCTTACCATCCATCTCTTTCTGCTCACCATGATCTTATCACAAATCAGAACGATAAAACGCTGAGCCTCACTGATAAGAAACTGTCTGAAACTCCATTTCTCTCTTCTGGAATTGGCGGGATTCTCCATATCGCAAGCAACTACTCTCGTCGTTTTGAAGAAGTTATTCTCCAATTGCCAAAAGGGAGAACTCTAAAAGGAATCAACATCTCAGCAAATCGCGGTCAAACCAGTATCACCAATGCCAGCCTTGAAAATGCGACCCTCAATACCAATAATGGCTATCTCCTCCGAATTGAAGGAAGTCGTATCAAAAACAGTAGACTCACAACCCCTAATATCATTAATATCTTTGATACAGACCTTACAGATAGTCAGCTAGAGTCAACAGAACATCACTTCCACGCTGAAAATATCCAAGTACACGGTAAGGTGGAATTGGTGGCGAAAACAGACCTACAACTGCTACTTTCCGAAGAAGAAAAACAAAGAATCAACTTAGATCTTTCAACAAAACATGGTTCTATTCTTCATTTTGTGAGAGAAGGAAGACGTTCATTTAACAATAAAGAAAACAGAGATGAACATTTAAGCAATCCTTATAAAACAGAAAAAGCTGATGTGAAAGATCAACTCATAGCAAGGGCAGACCAATATATCTATCTACTCAAAGCAGAGGAACACGAGTCTTCTTCTAGAAATCGTTGACAAAAGCGCTTACATCTGCTACTATGGAAGCATATTTATCTAACTAAAAAGGAGGTTCTACCATGAAACAAGAATGGTTTGAAAGTAATGATTTTGTAAAAACAACAAGCAAGAACAAACCTGAAGAGCAAGCTCAAGAGGTTGCAGACAAGACTGAAGAAACGATAGCCGATCTCGATACACCAATTGAAAAAAATACTCAAGTAGAGGAGGAAGTCTCTCAAGCTGAAGTCGAACTGGAAAGCCAGCAAGAAGAGAAAATTGAAACGCCTGAAGACAGTGAAGCGAGAACAGAAATAGAAGAAAAGAAAGCATTAGATTCTACTGAAGAAGAGCAAGATTTTTCTAAAGAAACAGAAAAAGTCACTAAAGCTGAAGAGAACCAAGAAGCACTTCCTCAGCAAAAACCAACCACGAAAGAGCCCCTTCTTCTCAGTCAATCCTTAGAAAGTCCCTATATCCCCGACCAAGCTCCAAAATCTACGGATAAATGGAAAGAGCAAGCGCTTGATTTTTGGTCTTGGCTAGTGGAAGCAATCAAATCTCCTACAAGCAGTCTTGAAACAAGTAGCACACACAGTTACACAGCCTTTCTTTTGCTCATTCTGTTTTCTGCATCTTCCTTTTTCTTTAGTATCTACCACATCAAACATGCTTACTATGGACATATAGCAACTATGCATAATCACTTCCCTGAACAATTTGCTTCATTAAATCTCTTTTCGATTATCTCTATCCTAGTAGCAACAACGCTCTTCTTCTTTTCATTCCTCTTGGGTAGTTTCGTTGTGAGACGATTTATCCACCAAGAAAAAGACTGGACGCTAGAAAAGGTTCTCCAACAATATAGTCAACTCTTGGCAATTCCAATCTTCCTCACTGCTATTGCTAGTTTCTTTGCCTTCTTTGACAGCCTACGATTTACAGCCCTCTTGTGTGTGATTAGCATTGGAATCATTCTACTTGCCAGTCTCCATATCATTACAAGACCAAGTCAAGCAAGTGAAACCGACTCCTTCTATCAGTTATTCTTGTCTGTCCTTGTGAACGGAGTCATTATCCTCCTCTTCTTTGTAGCTGAAGTGGCACTGATTGGAGATTATCTTCGTATCTTAGCCTTTCTTTAAGATTCAATCCTGTCATCCATGGCAGGATTTTTCTATACCAAAAAGCAAGTCGATTGACCTGCTTCTGATTTACTCTTCTTGTGCTAATGCTTTAAAATCTTTGTCCTAGGATGGGTTTTATTCCTAGAGTTCAGTAGTATGATAACGTTGCTATGAAGTTCGTTATTCCAAATATTATGCAAACTAGTTATATGTAAAATTAAGATTAGAAACCACCAATCTCCATTTATTAACTTTTAATGAAATTCGTCCATATTAATAACTTTACCTGCTCTAGCAATAACATCCTTATCATGAGTCACGACAATAACAATCTTTTCCTCGTTCACTAATTTCTCAACCTCATTTAGAAATAATTCAGTTGAGTTTCTGTCCAAATTTCCTGTAGGCTCATCAAATAGATAGATGTCCTTTTCTTGCGATAAACTCCTCATGAGTAGAATTTTTTGTTTCTGACCTTGCGAAATATTGGTGGCTTTCCCATCAATCTGATGACTTAGAGCTATATTGAGATTCAGACTATCAAGATTATTTGATTCATAGTTTTCCTTATTAAATAGAGTGAAATTAATATTTTTTGAAACACTTCCAGGGAATACATGAAATTCAGATGAATACACGCTTAAATAATCTAAAATATTAGTCTCCTCTAAAGTAGAAAAACTTTCCATTCCATTCAGTACAATATCACCCTCTGTTGGAGAAGATAATCCCTGAATAATATTCAAAAGAGATGATTTCCCAGTTCCATTCCCGCCTGTAATAACGGTTAATTCACCACTATTGAACTCAAAATTTAATTTAGTAAACACCAATCTTTCATCCCATTTTTTACATAAATTCCGGCATGACAATTGTTCAATTTTAGATACTGGAATGGTAGCAAGATTACTTTCCATCCCTACTTCCTCTAGTCCAATAAACTCAAAGGAATATTGACTTTTTTTCAATGCTACCCAAGATGTAATTAAAGAATTTAAAATGCTGGATAACAGTAATAAAATCAAAATACTATTTGTATACTCCGATATATGTGCGTAATCTCTAATAATATTTACAGTAGCAAGCAAAAATGAACCAGTTAAACCAATAAATATCTGCGTAGAAGCTAATAATCTATTGGTAATATGTGTACTATCTAGTTTCGTTCCCAATAGTTCATTGAGTCTTTCATCAAATTCTTTGATGAAGTCGCTAGATTTTTGGAAACTTATAATATCTTGCAAACCATAAATTGTATTTTCTACCAGAGAACTAAAGTTAGAACTATTAGCAATAAATTCTCGCTGATTTTTTACAACTTTTCGTATTTCAAAATTGACATATAAACCAAGAATAGCTATAGATACGCATGTAACTGCGAAAATAATAATATTCAATTTTAATAGCAATAACAGTAGCAAACAAAACACTAAAAGCTGTACCTTTAAGTAAAATTTTTGCATAATACCTGTTGCTGATAACAATAAATTCCAAAAATAACTACTCACATACTCATAATTTTTAGTTAAAGAAAAATCATTTAATTGGTTCTTATAAAAAGAGGACAGAATATCATTTAAAAAATTATTCTCAATCTTTCCTTTTAATCTCGTTTCTAATATAGAGAACTGCCAATACAAATATGAAGCTAATATTATTGAAGCTAGGGTAAATAGTTGAATACTAAACTGAATGTTAAGTAGACCAGACATTGTTATTTGTAGTAAAAAAGCAATAGCAATAGGTAAACTAATTTTAGCTAATCCCAAGAAAAAGATTGCCAATTTTCTCTTCCAACCAAGTGAAGCTAGAAATCTATGATATAACTTATCTGCATAGCTTATCGTAACAATATCTTTTCTATCTTCTGAATTAACATTCTCATTCTTTTGAGGAATTAAAACAATTCCTACACTCTGACTAAAAAGTTCTAATCTTGAAATTTTCTCAATTTCCTCATTTGCAGGATCAGAAACAATCAATGAACTACTGTCTCCATCCAACACGACGATATAATGAGGCAAGCTAGCTCTTTCTACTACTAGTAAATAAGGAAATGATACGTTGTTTAACAAACTAGGAGTCTCAATTTGATAAGAATCCGCATCAATACCATAGCTTTTTAGTATATCTTCTATATCAAACAAAGACAGTCCTTGGTGGTTATTGTTATCAAATTGTAGACTATCTAAATGTTCTAATTTTGGGAAATAGTAAGAAATGATTGTCTTTACACAAGCCATTCCACAATCCAGCAAAGTTGCTTGTTTATAGTGACTAACCATTATTTTCTCCTTTTTCAACACTTATCTTACTATAACCATCAACTTCAATGACGCTATTCGAAGTTTGATTTGTCGTAGGAACCTTTAAAACTTCTCCTGTATTATTTGTATGCAAAGTATAGATTCCATCAAAATCTTTAGGAACTGTAATAGATACATCGCCAACAAGAGTATCTACAAAAATTTTTTCGAAAGTTGCATTTTTCCCTAAGGAAATGGTTACATATAACTTGTCTTTCCCTTGTGAACTCAAAGCCAAATTAAAGCCATGTTGTGAAAATGGAATATATAGACTATCTGAACTCATTTTAACGTTTTTAGTTATGTTATTCACTGATTCTTCGGAAACTTTTCCTTCTATTTGAACACTTGTTTCATCTGATTCACTCTTGACAACTTTAACATCAATTGCTTGCTTTGAACCATAAAACTCTAACGTTTTAATACTTTTAGAAGAAAGAGCCCACGATTGTTTTACACTGATTGTCGTCTCTCCTCGTTTTAAGGTTAATAAAATTCCAGCCACTACAAACAGTAACAACAGCCCAATTACAATTCCTATTTTTTTCATCATTAGTACTCCTACTTAAATTCTTTTTTACTGAATACAACAAACGCAAGTACAATCACTGCTATACTTACCAATATAGGATAGCCTACATTCGTAAGGGTAAATTGACTTACTCCAGGGGAAGTTTTCAAATTTAAAGTCATTAATAAATAGTCTCTCACACTCTCACCAGAGTTTGGAAGGACATAAACCAATAGGTTATCAAACAGTAAAATATAGAGTATATAAATCATACATGATTCATAAACCTTATCAAATATTTGAAAAATTAATAATGAGATACTGATAATAACCAAATAGTATGGTAGTTGATGTAAAAATGTCGAAACAATCAACACCAAGTCTCCCTCCAAATAGACGAGGGCTGTTAAACTATAAAAAATAGTTACATATAGGAAAGACAAACAAAAGGCTCCCAAAGTTTTATATAAAAATAACTTCCAACGTTGTTTTTCTTTTGTGAGGAGAATGTTAATCGTACGGAAACTATAATCTTCCCCCCAGAAAAATAAATTAGTAGAGATAAAAAGCAAAGGAATAAAACCACTCACATTTGAAATCAATACTCGAAATGCTGGTTCATCTTCATTCGATGACTTAAAAAATAAGGAGAATAACAAAATCAATAATCCTATCAACAAACTAGGAAGTACTCCTCTTTTTTCCCAGTAAAATTTATACATATCTGCTTTAAGAGAATTCATGACTCTCCTCCTTTCTTAAATCATCAGATAATATTATGCAAATAGTAGTCCTCAAAGCGTTCTTTCTTAATATAAATATCCTGTATCACTAGATTTGACACGACACTATATTCCAAGATAGCCATTAATTTTTCCTTTTCTGGCACAACCAGATAGTCATCCTGCTCAAAATGAACAATGCCCTCTTCTTTTAAAAACGTTTTTAGAATCTGATTATTACTCGTCTTAAGGAAGAGCTTTTCTGACAAATCATTTGCTAGCTCTTTTGAACTCATCACATTTAGAATCTTTCCTTTTTTCATGATGATATACTTATCTGTTATAAATTCCAATTCTGACAGAATATGGCTCGAGATTAAAAAAGTAACTCCTAACTGATCCCGTAAATTCAAAATCATTTTTCTTAAATCTGAAATCCCTTGAGGATCTAAACCATTCACTGGTTCATCTAAGATAATAAGCTCTGGATTATCCAAAAGCGCAATTGCTATCGATAGTCTTTGCTTCATTCCAAGGGAATAGTTTTTTACTTTTCGATCCCATGACGGTTCCGGCAAGTGAACCAATTCCAACATTTTTGTGATATCTGTCTTTAAACCAAATCTTGTTTTATAATATTGCAGGTGTTGACGTCCAGTCAAGTTTGGATAGAGGGCAGGTGATTCGATAATACTACCAATCTTATGCTGCGAAACACTCTCAATTTCTCCCTTATCAGCTTGAATTAGTCCTAGAAGAATTCTCATTAAGGTTGTCTTTCCTGCACCATTTTCACCGATAAGACCACATATTTCCCCTTGCTCAATATCAAAGGAAATATTATGTAAAACCTGTTCTTTCCCATATGTTTTATCAATATTTTTAAGACTTAAAATCACACGATTCATAGTTTCTCTCCGTTCATTATATTAAAAAGTCTCTGACAAGGAATGAACCCTGCCAGAGATTTTTAGATTACGTTAACTCCAGCAGAAGAACCCAATACCTGTGAGCATTCCATAAATACCGAGTGGTGAAACAGCACAAAATTGACCTGCCACAATGTGTTTTTTATGTTTATTACTTAGTTTTTTCATTACTTAACCCTCCTTTTAATCCCAACAAAATATACCTACTCCATATCGAAGACCTATAATACAAAAGCGACCTGCTACAATGTGCTGTTTATTTTTGTTACTTAGTTTTTTCACTACTTCATCCTCCTATTTAATCCCAACAAAATATGCCTACTCCATATCGAAGACCTATAATACAAAAGCGACCTGCTACAATGTGTCTTTTGACACGTCCAGTTAGTTTTCTCATCAGAAAACCCTCCTTTTAAAAAATTTTTTATAATAACCAAATGAGATTCTCATTTCAGTCATTTATTAACTGTTTTAAATCTTTAGACAAGATTTCTTCGCTTCCTTGTTCTACATAAATTTGTTTCACTATCCCATCTTTATCCACTATAAATATTGTTGGAATAGCTTTTACATCAAAAAACTTAAAAGCTTGTAAATCTTGATCTATATAAACTGGAAAGGTAAAACCCTGATTCCTTAAAAATTGATGAGAGGTTTCAAGTGTTTCACGTTCCCCATCAACTATATCCACCATAAAGAAATCAACTTTATCTTGGTATTTATCATAAAGGCGCTGAATGATTGGGAGCTCTTTTTGGCAATCAGGACACCAACTAGCCCAGAATACCACAACCTTTGGTCTAAACTTATAATCTGATAGTTGAACCTGTGCTCCCTCATTAGAGGTTAACAATGCATTCTTGAATGTTGTATTTTTAGTTTTTGAAATATATTGGTTTATTTCCTCCTCTTTTTTTAAGAGGAGCTCTTGCGCTGTTTCTTCTTGATGATGAGATTCCTGGTTTTGATAGTAAAATCCTGCTAAAAATAAAGATGCTATCACAAGAAGAACCATTGTCTCTACAACATGTTTTTTTGACATCATGGATTGTCCTCCACTTCTGAAATTCTAAAACTTTCGATAATAGATAATTCTTCTGGTAAGATTAAAACTCGCTCTTCGCCTGCATCTAAAATAGCTAAACGGAATGGTTCCTTATTCAACTCTATTTGTACCAACTTTTGCTCCGTCGTGTTATTTCGAAACAGCAAACTGTGGCGAGTTTGTGTAAACGTCTCTAGCGAGATACTAAAATCTTCCATTTCTATCTCCTATCCAGAAAACCAAAAACTAAGACTTAAGAATACTTCAAATCCAAACATGCTTCTTTCCTCCTTATCTCTTGTTCTTTATGATCATAGTATAGCGCTTTCAAAAATAAAAAAACATGACAAAAATGTCATGTTAGCTCTCCATTTCCTCAAAAGTTTTTAAATCTTTTTCTTTTTCTCCCAATATACGCGCTTCTAATACTTGGTCTCCAAATGCTTGAGCACAAATAATAGCTCTATCGTATAAGCGGATGGCTTTTTCCTTATCCCGTTTATGAAATAAGGTACACATAGCTTCAAGCATATCAACAATTGGCTTGTTTTGAAAATCCTGCGATAAAATCATCAGCCTGTTCATCGCCTTAACATAAGGCTCAAAAGTGGAGTAAGATTTTTCCATCCATTGAACAGCTAAAGAATCAAGCACTGTTCTCTTTAACATATAAGCTGTCTCTAAATCGGATGAATTTGTTTCTCTTATAAGTTTTTTAGAAAGCATCCAAAACAGTTCATGATGATACCCAATCGGTCTTGCTAAACACGAAACAAAGTACAATTTTATCAGAAGCAAATCATTCACCGAATAGTTTTTCCTTATCTTTACTTGTTCAAAATATTCATCCAGCAAAGCATCGCCAAAACCTGCATCTTCACTTACAAAGACATCAAAACTAGCTTGTAAGGCACTAACTGCAATCTGCTCATCCTCAGGTAGACTGTCATAATAGTGTTCGTAAACTCTTTCAAACAACTCTTCCTTAACTTGGATTCTATCATCATCTCCATAAGTTTGAAACTTAATGAGTTTATCCTTTAATATCAAGTACTCGGAGGGTAAAATCATATGATCCATATCTACTATATGTGAAATTGAACAGCCTAGTTTGTAAGCTATATACTCTACCTTGGATAAACTCGGGGAAGACTGGCCTGATTCAATCCGTGCTAATTGGCGCACCGTTATCTCAGTTTCATCATCACAAAGAGTTTCACGAGTGATATGTTTCATCTCTCGCAACATTCGGATTCTTTTACCTACTTCCTTCTTGATATCCATCTTAAAATCTCCTGATAATTAGTTACCGAATAATATTATATTTTTTATATTATGCTGTTTTTTATTGAACTAAGCAATTCTTAAAATTTTATATTACAAAACTTAACAAGACTAAACCATATTTCGCACGCTAAATAGCAATTGACCTGCTTCTGCTTTACTCTTCTTGTGCTAATGTTTTAAAATCTTTGTCTAAGATGGGTTGGATTTCTAATTGATTAGCGTCTAGTTGGTGGTAAGATGCTGATGGTAGTGACTCTAGGAATTTTGCATAGTTCAAGCGGGCAATGGCTTCATAGTCTTCTGGTTTAGAGCCGTCTCCTGTGATTTGAACCAAGTCAATTTCCCATTGGACTTCCTTATCCACCAATTGTTCAATATAGGCTGCAGGCACAAATGGTTCTCTCGGTAAAACTGTCTTGACTCCTTGCGCCAGATGGTAAACGCCATGCACTTGGCCTTCTCCATCCTGATAGAAGGAAACTCTTGCAAAGTAAGCATCTGTCTCTTGAACCGCACGCACACGCGCTTCAAACTGAGTCAAACCATCTTCCTCTAAAAAGCTTTTCAAATCCTCATGACTAAAGAAAACAGGATTAAAAATTCCTTGGCAAATCGTAAAACGGGCTGCAGTGTCTGTCAAATAAGCTTGAATACCTGCTTGGAAATAAGCTTCAAAGTCGAAACCATCTAGCCCCTCAATCTCAGTTCCTGTGTAAGCAAGCAGGGCATCTAAAAATGATTTGATAATCTGCCAGTCTGTCTTTGTGAGTAGGTCAGGAAGATCGACACGATAAGCCTTTTGACCATCAGCATAACTAATTTTAAAGAGAAATTGTGATTGCCCCACTATCGCACACTCGATATACTCGAGACGATTAAGTGGCTGACGGAGATAAACTGCATCATAACTATGTGACTCCAAACCATCTACCAAAGCCAAGATGGACTTGGCAGTCAAAATTTCCTGTTCTCCTAAAATGCTCTGTTTATTTGGAATAAAAAATGTTTTCGCCATAACTGGACTCCTTTTGAAATCGTTTACATATAGTATACCCTATTTTCCTGAAAGATACAGAAACAAACTTTAGATTTTTGAGTAAAAAGCATAGAAAAACAGCCCCTGAGGACTGTTTGATCTTATACTGTAGCTGCTTGATCCAAGCTTTCACCGATAGCGGCTAGGCGCTCGATCACTTCTGCTTGTGTCAATTCATTTTCTGAAACATAGCGGTTACGTGGGTGAACACGACACTCGTGTGAGCATCCACGAAGGTACTTGTCTTCATTTTCTTCTGATGTCAAGATACGACGATTACAGAATGGATTTCCACAGTTGACATAACGTTCACATGGTGTTCCATCAAACCAGTCTTTCCCTACGATGGTTGGGTTGACATGGTTAACATCTACGGCAATACGCTCGTCAAAGACGTACATTTTCCCATCCCAAAGTTCACCTTGGACTTCTGGGTCTTTACCATAAGTTGCAATTCCTCCGTGCAATTGACCAACATCTTTGTAGCCTTCACGGACCATCCAACCTGAAAATTTCTCACAGCGAACTCCACCTGTACAGTAAACTACGACACGCTTGTCCATGAATTTTTCTTTGTTATCACGGACCCATTGTGGCAACTCACGGAAGTTGCGGATATCTGGACGGATAGCCCCACGGAAATGTCCTAGGTCGTACTCATAATCGTTACGTGTGTCAAGGACAACGGTATCTTCGTCAAGAAGGGCTTCTTTGAACTCTTTTGGAGACAAGTAGGCACCTGTTGTTTCAAGTGGGTTGATGTCGTTGTCAAAGTCGTTGTCTTCCAAACCAAGGTGGACAATTTCTTTTTTGTAGCGAACGAACATCTTCTTGAAGGCTTGTTCACTTTCTTCGTCAATCTTAAACCAGAGGTCTTCCATGCCTGGGAGGCTGTGAACGTAGTCCATGTATTTTTGAGTTGTTTCGTAGTCACCTGAAACTGTTCCGTTAATCCCCTCGTCAGCGACTAGGATACGGCCTTTAAGGCCGATTGATTTACAGAAAGCCAAGTGGTCTGCAGCAAATTGCTCTGCATTTTCAATTGGAGTGTAAAGGTAGTAAAGTAAGACACGAATATCTTTTGCCATAAGATTTGTTCTCTTTTCTATTCTTAAATTTTCAGAATTTTTCATCTAACTATACTAGTATACCTGCTTGAGAAAACGAATGCAATTTATTTGACTGGAAATTGTAGAAAGGGATTTATCCCTGCGCTTCATCAGTAACCATAGCGAATAGCAGATAATTCTCTCATTTTTTTGATCTGCTCAGCTTGACTTTCTGACAAACTTAGCTTGTTATCAATCAATACGCGCGCAAGGTCAACGTTCATTTGACTCAAAATAAATGGAGTAGAAGTCCCATCGTCCTCTAATCGGCTTTTATAACTCACTAACAAATTTTTCAAGGGAGTCAGTTGAGGCGTATCCTTTATATCTTCCAATAGATAATTTATGATAGTCATGGCTTCACAACGTCTTTCACTTCCTCCAGCAAACCATTTTAATGGTGTCATACTCATTTACCTCCTGAAATTCGTTTATAAATTGAAAAACTATCATTCCTAACTCTCGTACCAATATTTTACCCAAACACCCTCTGTAAAAAAGTCAGCAGAAATGGTAATGTTGCGAAAATATTATTAATCACATGCACCGCATAGGAAGGATAAATGCTCTTGGTATAGCGGGTCAAACTAGCAAAGATGATGCCAGATGTTGTAAAGACGAAGATATCTAACAAACTAGGCAGGCTTGAAAAATGAGGAAGAGCAAATAAAATGGACGGAAGAAGCAAATCAAGGCCAAATCTCGAATGCTTAAAAAAGGCGTGTTGCAGTAATCCTCTATAGATTAGCTCTTCCATAAGTGGAGTCAGAAAGAACAAAGTTATATAGATACCTAGCTCAGCAAAGTTGGTCCCACTATAACCGATCAATACAGCCCAACCTTCAGCAGTTGACTGAACATGTTTAGCTGTCTGAACGTTAAAAGAGATCTGGAGCACTACCACTAGTACTGTCAAAATCGAATACCAAAGCCATTTTTTTCTCGGAATGCGAAAAAGATAACCATGGCCTGTCTTAACCAGAATCCAAATCATGACTCCGCTAAATAGCAAACTCAAGAGATTTTGAATCCAGACGAAATTGCCAATCTGGGAAGAAAATTGCCAATAATTTTGAACAATAAGCGTCATCTGAGAAAGACCAAATACGAAAAATAAGTAAGAGAAGACTGCACTTATTTTGAATAGAAGTTGATACTTTTTCATGTGAACCCTCCTTTGTAAACTCGAGACATCTCTAATATAAGCTATATTTTCCTAAATCCTTACCCCAAATCCTAAATGGTGCTTAAGATTTCCTGAATGGTTAAATAGTGATAAAATAACATAGATATCTATGCTCTCGTTTCAAAAAATCACTGCCTCCCCCAGATAGGCCTGAGGAAAACAGTGATTCAATTTTTAGGAATTAGGAATGAATACACGAAATCAATTGATCTTATGATTTTTTGTTTTTCAAGAATTCATCGTATTGTTTTTGCATTTCGTTCAATACTTTATCGTAAGCACCTTCAGATTTCAATTTTTCCATCAATTCTGGAATAGCTTTGTCTGGGTCTACAGTACCAGTGTTGATAGCTGTATCGAATTGTTGCATTGTGTTAGAGATTGCTGAGATTTCAGATTTCACATTGTCAGTGTTAAAGATGAATCCAAGTGCTGGAGATTCTTTAGCTTCAGCCAACTGTTTCTTAGAATCTTCGATTTGTTGGTCTGTAACGTTTTCGTTGATGTAAAGGATCCAGTTGTTACCAGTGTTCCATCCACCCATGTGAGTGTTTCCTTTGTAGCCATCAAGGACTTTAACACGGTTTTCTTTACCTGGAATTTTTTCCCAGTTCTTGCCTTCTGGACCATAAACAAGACCATTCAAGAGTTCTGGGTTAGTGTTCAAGAGGTTCAACACTTCCATTGATTTTTCTTTGTTCTTAGAGTTGTTTGAGATAACAAAGTTAGCAACTTGTGTTGTTTGGTTTTTCTTGATGAAGTTAGTGATTGGTTTGATTTGGATATCTTTGTTCGCAACACGTGAAAGCAAGCTGTTACCGTAGTCAGCTGGTCCTACTGTTTCTTCACGAACGAACCAAGTATCTTGTTGAAGGTCAAATGAAGTATCGCTTGTTGCTACGTCTTTTGGAATGTATCCAGCTTCATAGAATTTGTGAAGAGTCTTCAAGTGTTCTTTAAAGCGAGGCACTTCGTAACGGTTTACGATCTTAGTAGTGTCCCCTTCAAGGTCGATAACGAATGGAAGTCCGTTTGGAACTGGGTAGTCAAAGTTATCAGATGGGATGAAGTTCTTAGTAACCGCAAATGGCACTACATCTGGAGCTTTTTCTTTGATTTGTTTCAAGACTGGTTCAAGTGTTTCATATGAAGTGACACCTGAAATATCGATACCGTATTTAGCAAGAAGAGTTCCGTTGAAAGCGAAGTTTTGAGATGATGCAACGTTGGCTGCAACTGGAACTGCGTAAATTTTACCGTTAATGCTGTTACCTTTGATGTAAGCTGGGTCAAGTGCTTTATAAAGCTCTGCCCCTTCTTTCTTATACAAGTCAGTCAAGTCAGCATAGGCACCTTTTTGAGCATTTACAACATAGTTAGATGCAAAGGCGATATCGTAGTTTTCACCAGATGATGTGATAACTGACATTTTCTTATCATAGTCACCCCATCCAAGATATTGGATATCCAATTTAGCACCAACTTTTTCACCGATGATTTTGTTAGCATTTTCTAGCAATTCATCTAAGTTATCTGGTTTGTCACCGATTTGGTACATTTTGATAACAGTTTTTTCACCTGAAGCTGAGTCAGCAGCTTTTTTACTGTTACCTGAAAGGTTTCCACAAGCAGCGAGACCAGCAGCCAAAGCGACTACGCTAGCAGATGCAAAAGCATATTTTTTCCAGTTTTTCATGACAAAAACTCCTTTTTTTATTTTTAAACTTATAAACAATATAATGATCTTAACTTCACGCAAGGGAAGTTTGGAAATGAGAAATGATTTTTCTCGACAAGTACTATTCTTTCACACCACCGATAGTCAAACCTTTTACAAAGTAGCGTTGGAAGAATGGATACAAAATCGCGATTGGAAGGGTTGCGACCACAACCATGGCCATACGACCTGTTTCTTTTGGAAGAGCAACTCCCAGTTGACCAGATAGGCCGACTGCTTTGGCGATGTAATCCATATTTTGTTGGATTTGCATGAGCAAATATTGCAATGGATACAAGTTGTCACTCTTGATGTAAAGAAGGGCATTGAACCAGTCATTCCAGAAACCAAGAGCTGTCAAGAGCGTGATGGTTGCAATACCTGGTAGTGACAATGGCAAACAGATTTGGAAGAAGATCCGGGCCTCACTAGCACCATCAATACGAGCGGATTCTAGAATAGCTTCTGGAATGGTCTTCTTGAAGAAGGAACGCATCAAGATGATGTTAAATGGTGAGAGAAGCATTGGAACAATCAAAGCCCAAACTGTATCACCAAGTTGAAGTAAACGAGTTACCACGATATAGCCCGGTACCAAACCAGCGTTGAACAACATACTAAGAAGGGCAAAAATCGTAAAGAATCTGCGATACTTAAAGGTTGTCCGTGAAATAGCGTAGGCATAAGTTGTTGTGATAAAAACGTTTGTGATAGTCCCCACCACTGTTACAAAGACTGAGATGAAGAGGGCTTGGAGGATTTTATCCTTAAACTGTGCCAAAAACTCAAAACCGTCTAAGCCAAATTGAGATGGGAAGAAGCTATATCCATTTTGGAGGATACTCTTTTCATCTGTCACCGAAATAACGATAACGAATACAAAGGGTAGGATACAAGAGAGGGCAACCAAACCAGAAATGGTACTAAAGAAGATATCTGCTTTCTTACTGAAGGAGTGAATGCCGACATTATCAATTTTTTCTTTTTTAATTTTCTTTTCTGCCATATTCTCCTCCTTTCTAGAACAAGGCTGAGTTTGGATCAACTCGTCTTGCCAGTAAGTTTGATAGGATAACCAGAATCAAACCGACTACTGATTGATAGAGACCTGCCGCTGAAGCCATCCCGATATCTGCTGTCTGAGTCAAACCATTATAAACATATACGTCCAAGACGTTGGTTACGTTATAAAGCTGACCAGCATTGTGGGGGATTTGGTAGAAAAGACCGAAGTCTGCACGAAAGATATTTCCGACTGCAAGGATGGTCAATACAGTTACCAATGGTGTCAACTGCGGAATGGTTACATTGCGAATTCGTTGCCATTTGCTGGCTCCGTCCACTGTCGCTGCTTCGTAGTAGGTTGGATCAATTCCCATGATTGTCGCATAGTACATGACACTGCTATATCCAAAACCTTTCCAAATACCTAGGAAAAGTAGGAGATATGGCCAGATGCCCAAGTCAGCGTAGAAATTGACTTCCTTCATTCCGATAGATTCTAGGAAATGGTTGAATACCCCTTTATCAATGTTTAGGAAGGCATCTGTAAAGAAACTGATGATAACCCAAGACAAGAAGTAAGGGAACAACATAGAAGTTTGGAAAATCTTAACCATTCTCTTAGAACGGAGTTCACTGAGGATGATAGCAATCCCTACAGATACAATCAAACCGATAAAGATAAAGCCGAGATTGTAGAGGACAGTATTTCGTGTGATAATAAAGGCATCTTTTGAACTAAACAAGAATCTGAAATTATCGAGTCCGACCCATTTACTATTCACGATACTATCTATAAATCCATTACTGGTCATGTGGTAGTCTTTAAAGGCAACCACGTTCCCAAATACTGGAATGTAGAAGAATAGAGTCAACCAGAGTGCCCCTGGCAAAACCATTAAGAGAAAGATCCAGTTGTCTCTCAAGGTTTTTGAAAACTTATTCATAATTTCCTCCCTTTTTTATTTTGATATCCATCTAAAAATTCCTTTTTAGACTTTTGATAACGATTACATTATTAGTATACTCCTATTTGAAGGTTAGGTTAAACTACTAATTATAGAAAAAACTCCACAAATTATTTTATGTGGAGTACTTTTTTAAGAAAGGGATGTTTCACGCGAAACACCCTGCGCCAAGCAAGGTGTTCTTGTTTTTAAGTTGTATAAATCGTCGAAGCTGTCGCAATGGTATGCCACTGGTTGGCTGTTGTGGCTGCGAAGTCCTTGTCTGCGTAGAAGTCAGTAAATGGCAGAATTTCCACTTCTAACTCATCGATGCGGTCCAGCTGACCAGCCAGATAAGCTTCGATACGGCTTTCTGCTCGCTTAATGCGTTGCAAGAGTCCGCCCATACGGATGTCAACTGTATCCAAGCCAAAGACCTTGTTTTCCTTCAACCATTGGTAACTAAAGAGCGCATGGAAGTCTTCGATTTGGCTTCTGAGTTCTGGTAATTCTTGTCTTGCGATTTCTTGCAGACTTTCTTTATCATCCGTTTGGTAAGCCTGACGAATGCGCCGTCCCACATCGACTTTGCTACTTAAAATAGCATTCAACTGAGCCTGAGTTTCAAAGAGATAGGCATAGTTGCCAGCTTTTTCTTTAATATCAGCAAGCGTCTCAGCAGCCTGAGCGAAGTGCGGCTTGTCCTGTTCAGGTGTCATGTGTCGGTCAAGGATCGGACAGAGAACATCCTGATAAAAGACATAGCGGTTGGGATTGATGCCACTGAGATTACCTGGTAGGTCTGGTAAAAGGTTGGCAAGGTCAATCTGCATAAAATCTTCAACCGATAGACCAGTATTGGTTTGGAAGTGAGCAGACAAACGGTCTAGGTCATTGCGATAGCTGAGTTCTGCCCAGATTTGCAAGCTTGGTAGGATAGAGAATTGGGCTGTTTCCCCACCATTATCCCCCCAACCCGTTACAATGACTTCTTTTATCTCATTGGCACGGCAGGCTTTATTAGCCTCAGTAGCTACTAGACGGCTGAAATGGTTATTGGGTGTGAAACCAATCCACTTCCAAGCACCTCCTGCAAATGCAAGGTCATGGCTAATCTTGTGATGGTTGCGGAAGTTGCGATTGTATTTTTCCTCGCTATCCTGATAATAGTCCCAGTAAACCAAGGTCACACGATCTTTGAGACGGTCTAGGTAGACACGAGTTTCTTCTGGAATTTCCACATCACGGTCGTACTGCCCATCTACTGACATAAGTTTAAAGAACATATCGCTCCACATCTGGCAGTGGAAACCATATTTGTCTGCAATATCCAGCACGCGCTCCAAGTGTTGGCACATGAGGAGACTACGATCCACAACACCGTTCAGAATCAAGTAGCGTCCCAAACCAACCAAGTGGGCTTCGTCCATCCCGATATTGACCTTGCGAGTTTGTAGTTTAGACAGAGTAGCAAACATACCATCAATCAGGTCATAAACCTTTTCTTCGCCGATAAGAAGGATATCCTCCACATCACGGAGCTCCTGGACTTCTTTGACACCCCATTTGACGAAGGCTGACAAGTGAGCCAAGGTCTGGATACATGGCACAAAGATCATGTCAAACTGCTGGGCATAGGTTTCAATTTCCTGCAATTCCTCAGCTGAGTAGGCTCCACGGAAATAGCCAAAGTAAGGCTGCCCTTCAATCTGGTAAGTGTCTTCCATGTAGAGCTCAAAAGTTGAGTAGCCCATGAGAGCTAAGACCTCAATCATCTGCTTGGCAGAAGCCACATTCAGCACCGCATTTCGAGAACAGTCAGCCATGTAGGCTAAATCTTCATAAGCCGCCTTCTCCTTAATCTCTACTTTATCACCTTCTGCTAGAGCTGTTACCAACAAGGACAAGGCGCGATAGAGTTGGTGAGGTTTGCGATAGGTTAGTTGATAGTGTCCACCCTCACCCTTGATAGAGATAGAGGCTTGGTCAGATTGGGCGACAGCTACTTCGACATCTGGTAGAGAAATGTGCTTTTGAAGCAACTCTATAGCTTGATGTTGTTTACTGCTAATTCCTGTAAATCTTACCATTGATTTTCCTCCTGTAACCAGTTGACAAGGGCACCGTAGAGATTGGCATCTGCATGATAGGTGCAGGCTTGGATGACGGGTGTGACCGTGTATTCTTCGTAGGTATCAACAAAGTCATCTACAGCTTTTTTGACCCCTTGAATAAAATCTGGATTTTGACTGATAGAGCCTCCCAGACTGATGACATCTGGATCGATGAGATACTGGATATTGAGCAAGCCTTGCGCCAAATTACGATTCATCCGCTCAATGGCTTCTTGACAAAGGGCATTTCCTGCTTCGGCTTCTTGGTAAATTTTGCGACCGTCCCAGTCAGTCTGACCAGATTTTTCAATCACGTAGCGTACCATATTCCCAGTTGACGCTAATTGCGACCAGTTGTTGAGCTTTTCAGCAGGGGCAAGAGTTGTCATGTAGCCAAATTCTCCACCCAGACCGTGGCGACCTCGATGAAGTCTACCATTGATAATCATGGCTCCGCCAATCCCTGTCCCAATCACGACACAGGCTGCATTTTCAAGTTCTGGATGAGCCAGTAATTCACTGAGTCCAACGCAGTTGGCATCATTTTCCAGATGGACAGGAATCTGATAAGAGCTAAGCGCCTCATACCAAGAAAATCCGTGAATGTAGGGTACTGCACTGAAGCCATCAATCACACCTGTCTCTTGATTGACCGCGCCTGGAACGCTCATAGCAATCCCGCTATAATCCTGCTCTGACAAACGTTGATCTAGCCAAGCTAGTAAGTCCTCCAAACTTTCTGGCGTTGGAATGCTTGTCTTATCCAGTATTTTCCCATCAGGAGTCAGACTGGCAAACTTAATTCCAGTCCCTCCGATATCAATCGTTGCAATGGTCATTGTTTTTACCATAAAAAGGGGCGAATCAGCAGTTAGTCCTTACTTTTTCGCCCCTCCTTTCTTTTTATGTTTACTTTTTGAAATTAAATTTCTTCTTTTTTGAGGAATTCTGTACGAATCTCTTGTGGTGAAATGAGTCCTCTATGAACTGGGTATGGTCGTTCAAGTAGGTCAAGGAATAGATGTTGACTTTCCGGTACACGTACATTTTCACTACACATATTGTAGTAACGAAGAACATAGCCTTCTTCATTTTCAGCTACCTTA
This sequence comes from Streptococcus mitis, assembly GCF_047463435.1. Taxonomy (GTDB): domain Bacteria; phylum Bacillota; class Bacilli; order Lactobacillales; family Streptococcaceae; genus Streptococcus; species Streptococcus mitis_DS. The sequence goes on from NZ_JASHDW010000006.1 coordinate 134,836, forward strand.
AAGGCTGTTGGACAGATTTGCGGTATGCTGAGAACGGAATGGCTCAAGAGGCTACCAGTCGCAGCCACGCTTCCTTCCTGTCTAGCAAGCTGAAGGCTGGTAAATGGTGTCTGCAAGGCCTTAGCACGACGGAAAGCTGAGAAGCGTTCTTGGGCTTGGTGGCATTCAAGCGCAAACTCAACTTCAAACTCACGCAAGCATTGAGCTTCTGGTGTTGGGAAGTAACCCCAGTCACCTAGCTCACCTGATGCACGCAAAATAGTCACTGCAATGGTGTCGTCTCCAAGGATTTCGTATTCATTTAATCCCTTGTTGGATACAGTCACCCCTTTTTCATCGTCATACAGACTGACAAAGGCTTGTTGGTGTTGAGGATTTTCAGGATTTTCCCATGAAGCAGCTGGTTTGTTTGGTCGTGTCACCACCTCATAGATGCTTTCAGAATCATTGCTTGGACGCGTGTTATGAGTCTTGACCAAGAGGCGGATACGGTGGTCTTTGGCAGTGTTGGTAAAGCGAGTCTTGCAACGGATTTGTGGATTATCAACGAAGACAGTCAGCTCTGTTTCAAGAGGAATGCTTGTCAATTCTTCTGAACGTCCAGCTTCACGCTTCATAAACTCGATGATGCCTTTTTGCTCTTCTTCTAGCTTTTCATCCGCGCTGACAGGCACGGCCAATTCATGTTTGAGCAAAATCTTAGCATAGCGAGCTGTGTTTTCCAAGACCTCATAGCCTTTCAGCTCTGCAAAGATTGGCTCTGTTCCTTTTGGTTGGAAATAGATATACTCGTTTCCGATATCCCCACGGTCTTCGAAGCGGATAAAATCTTCATAGGCTTCGTGAGTTGTCTTATCATAAACTGTGATATTGTCATCCACACTAACCGTTACAAATGGCGTATCAATCACTCCGTTTTGGTAAATACCGTCGCGGTGTTCTTGTTCTCCTTCCAGCAATTGGAAGGTTGTCCAAGAAAGCGGCGCTAGGTGAACTGGAATGGTCACGCGCACTTGTCGGGCGATACGAGCTTGGCGGAACTTGTCTTTTGGTAAATCGTACTCAAAATTAGCTCCGAGGTCTTCAATTTTAGCCTCTACAGGACGCCCATCCAAGTCCTCCACATGGTAACTTGGCAAGGTAAGAGCAGCCATCTTCTTGTAGCCTTCTGTTGGATGCAATTCCTTGAAATCACAAGTCGCAACATCAATCACTGTGCTGACAGTATCGACCTTATCATGCAAGCCTGTATTAATGACAGTAAAGAGATAGTCACTTTGAGCTTTAGCTGTAGCGATTTTACCCTTCCACTCGTTGAGCAGGTTGCTCTTAACAAAGTTTCCGACTTGATTAACCTTGGCAAAACGAGTTTCCATTTCGCGGTGAACTTCGTCCACGCTACAGCCACAGATACTATCATGCGGCGCATTTTGCAAAAGAGTTTTCCAAGCATAGGTCAACTGGTCCTTGTGGTTATGACCACCAGTGATGATAGTTAGTGGCTCCACTACTTGCTCTAGGAGGTTGCTATTTTCTTGGAAGGATTGTTTGAGATAAATACGAGATGAAGAAGTGTTGGCAAGTGTATACCAGCCGTCTGTTTCCTGACTGGTCAACTCACCTGTAACCGTTGATAACTGCTCTGGTAGGGCACTTTCCACAGCTTGGACATATTCATCAAAAGAACTGTGAACAAAGGTCACATCTGGGAAGAGTTCATTTGCCACACGAATGGCTTCACTCAGATTTTTCTGTACAGGCTGGTGGTCACAGCCGTTCATCATCAACCATTGGTTAGTCGAAGCGTAGGCACGCACATCTGACAATTTTTGTTTCCAGAAGGTCAAGGCCTCTTCTTTATCAACTGGGATTTCATTCCCGTTACTGTACCAGTTGGCAAAGAGGATACCGAGGACACGACTTCCGTCCGCACCCTGCCAGTACATTTCTGAAAACTGGGAAGTAAACTGCTCATCTTCGAGGACTTGGTTGTCAAATCCAATCGGCTTCACACCACGACCAAAGGCTGCCACGTGAATGCCTGATTTTTGTAGGATTTGAGGCGCTTGTCCCATATTTCCAAAGGTATCTGGGAAGTAACCAATCTGAGTAGATTTGCCCCATTTTGCACATTCTGCTTGACCAATCAAGGTATTGCGGACATTGGCTTCACTTGAAATCAAGTAATCATCTTGCAAGATGTAAAAAGGACCAATTTTAAGTTTGCCTTCGTCAATATATCGTTGGACTTTGTCGCGATTCTCAGGGCGAATCTCCAAGTAGTCATCAAGGACAATGGTTTGGCCATCCAAGTGGAAGCTCTTGAACTCAGGGTCATTTTCAAAGAGATCAAAGAGATTGTCAAATAATTCCACCAACTGCATACGGTGGCTTTCAAAAGGTAAGTACCACTCACGGTCCCAGTGACTATGTGAGATAATATGTACGACAACATTTTCCATGAAGTAAAACCTCATTCTAAATTTAAATTTTTATTGTTAACGTTTTAAATGTAAATTTGTGATTCTTTCCAAGAATCAATTGCTTTTAAGCGTGTTCCTTAGCGGATATCCAAGTAATCCAAGACCAATTCACAGAACATCATGTTGGCCCAAGAAAACCATTCACGAGAGTAGAGAGTTGGGTCATCTACGTGGAAGCTTTCATGCATAACACCTGTACCACCATCGCAAGCAACCAGCTGATCCAGCAAGAATTTTTTCTCTGCCTTATCTCTTGTTGTCAAGCCTTGGATAGAAAGGGCGATGGGCCAGATATAGCGATAGAAGGTATGAGAACTTCCGAGACCGCTAGCGTATTCTCCTTGGTAGAAATATGGATTTTCAGGGCTCAAAATGGTACGACGAGTGGCTTGATAGACTTCGTCGTCAATGTCGCAGTAGCCCAGATAAGGTGCAGCCAACAAACTTGGTACGTTTGGATCATCCATGATGCTGGCATTTCCTAGACCATCCACTTCAAAGGCATAAATCTTTTCGCCCTTGCTGTTGGTTGTGTAGGCGTAGTTTTCAATTCCTTCTTGGATTTCAGACTGGAGACGCTTAGCATCTGTGATAATGCTCGAGCTATCAGCTAGGTTTAATGCTGCAAAGATTTCTTGGACATAACCCAAGACTACTACAGCAAACATATTGGACGGAATCAAGTAACTATACTGACAGCAGTCATCACTCGGACGAAAAGCTGACCAGGTCATGCCTGTTACTGCAAAGTCAGGTCCAAAGCCATCATTTACAAGTGTATCTTCCTTACGGTCCGTATCTCGGACAAAACGATAAGGAGAGTTCTTGTGGTCTTGTTCTACCGTCCACAGATGAAGAATCTCCTTAGTCGCTTCAACAAAAGTCTCATCAAACTGACTAGTCTCACCAGTCTCTTTCCAGAGGAGATAAGCCAACTGCAAAGGATAGCAAAGCGAATCCACCTCATACTTGCGCTCCCAAATCCAGCCATTGAGGTCGGTATGGTCTGTCTCGTGGTGCCCCTTCCAGTTTTCCTCGATGTTGAAGGAATTGGCATAAGGATCCTTGAGTACCAAGGTCATCTGACGTTTGACCAAACCTGAGATGGTCTGACGCAAGAGGGCATCCCTTTTAGCCACATGCAGGTAAGGTCTGAGTTGGGCTGTCGAATCTCGAAGCCACATAGCAGGAATATCCCCAGTCAAGACAAAAGTTGAACCATCTTCTAGGATTTCAACCGTATTGTCCAAGGTGTCGGTGTAGCAACGCTCGAAAACATCCACCCACTCTGGATGGTCCTTAGCCCGCTCTGCCACTTCATCTAGCCATTCTCGAACAATTTCTTTTGAATAAATCATCGTGCAGTATCCTCTTTCAAACAAGTTTCATTTTCAGTATATAGCTTTTGAGACAGAAAATACATACACAAATGATAGTCATTTTTCTACAAAATAGTTATCTTTGAAGCTCCTTTTCTAAAGGCCCTCTTTTTCTGATATAATGTAGAAAAACAGCTAAAGGAAAGACTATGAAACCACTACTTGAAACCATCGATACCCGCTTTGGAACTGCTAGCAAGCATGCCTTCTCTCGGGGAAATACCCTGCCATACACAGGAGTTCCTTTTGGGATGAATTACTTTGTGCCCCAGACCAGTGACCGGGAGGGAGCTTGGTTTTTCGATCCGCATCTGCCTATCTTTCAGGGGATTCGATTGACCCACCAGCCCAGTCCTTGGATTGGGGACTACTCTTGGCTCCTTCTGACACCTGTCACAGGCCATCTAGGTGGAGACTGCGTCTTTCACCGCCAGTCTTCCTATGATATCGAAAAAGCCTCTTTCCAACCTCATTATCTGAAGATTTTCTCCCTGCGCTATCAGATTGAAACCCAGTTCACACCGACTTGCTACGGTGCTTCTATTCGTTTGGAGCAAAAGCAAGGCAAAACCCTCTCCCTCTATCTTCACGCAGCAGATGAGCTGACCGTGGAGCAAGTAGATAAGCGAACTCTTGCCCTGCGACAAGAAGGAAAAACTGAGACCAACAAAAATTCACTGATACTGTTCACTGCCCTGAAAATGAATACGGGTATTCTTGCTGTCAGCCAGGAAGGGAGAGACTGGCGAATTGACTTAGCAAGTAGCCATACTGAAATTCAGCTAGCCACTTCTTTCATCTCTCCTTCTCAAGCACTGCTTAATCTACCTCAAAAGGACTTTGACAGCTGTAAATCAAGTGCACAAGCGAACTGGGAAAATCTCCTCCATCGTTTTGACATTATAGAAACAGGAGAGACTGACCGAACCTTCTTTGACCACTGTCTCTACAGACTCTTCCTCTTTCCTCAGACTTTTTATGAGGTTGATGAATCAGGACAAGCCATCCACAAAGATCTGGCTACTGGAACTGTAAAGCCTGGTGTCCTCTTCAGCAACAATGGTTTCTGGGATACCTTCCGCACCACCTTCCCCCTCTTTGCCCTTGTCATACCAGAGTATTATCGTCTCTTTTTAGAAGGCTTTCTCAATAGCTACCGCGATACTGGTTTTCTTCCAAAATGGCTGGCTCCAGATGAACGGGGGATGATGCCAGGTACACTTTTAGACGGTATTATCGCAGATAGCGCCTGCAAGGACATGACCCCTGACCTAGAAGTAGAACTCCTCCAAGCTATGCTCGAAACAGCCAGCAAGGCCGATCCTCTCGGCATCAATGGTCGCCACGGACTAGCCCAATACCAAGAACTAGGCTACCTCTCTACCGACCACCACGAAAGTGTCAGTCACACCCTTGACTATGCCTATAGCGACTTTTGTATCGCCAGCTGTGCCAAAAAACTAGGGAAAATAAAAATCGCTGAAAACTACAAAGCTGCATCACAAAATTACCGCCATCTATTTGATGCTGAGACAGGTTACATGCGAGCGCGAGACAATCAAGGCAACTTCCGCCCTGACTTCTCTCCTTATAGTTGGGGACGTGATTATGCCGAATGTTCAGCTATCCAAGCAACTTTAGGCGTTCTCCACGACATCCCAGACTTAATCCAGCTTATGGGCGGAAAAGAAGCCTTTAGTCACTATCTTTCGAAAGCCTGTCAAGAGGCTCCCCTCTTTGAGACGACTGGCTATGGTTACGAGATTCATGAAATGAGCGAGATGGCTACTGCTCCTTTTGGACAAGTCGCTATTTCCAACCAACCGAGCTTCCACATTCCTTATCTCTTCCGTTACAGCGACTACCCTGACTACACCGCCCTTCTCATCAAGACGCTGCGTCAGAAAGCCTTTCACCCAAGCTGGCAAGCCTATCCCGGCGATGAAGACAATGGTAGTCTCTCGGCCTGGTACATCTGGTCGGCTCTCGGATTCTATCCGACCTGTCCAGGCAAACCAAGCTATGACCTCGGAATTCCTCTCTTTGACCACCTCCGTATCTACCTAGCTAAAGAAAATAAATGGCTAGATATTCATACTGAGCAAAACCACAGCCACTTCAACTTTGTCAAAGAGTGCCGACTGGACAAAACCTCAGTATCTAGCATTCAACACCAAGACCTCTTGAAAGCTGAGCAACTGACCTTCACCCTCAGCTGGTTGCCAAGTCAGCCGTCCACTTCCTGAAATGCAAAAATCTCCTAGCAGACTTTCCTGCTAGGAGATTTTCTTATGAGAGGTACTTGTTTAATACTCAATGAAAATCAAAGAGCAAACTAGGAAGCTAGCCGAAGGCTGTACTTGAGTACGGCAAGGTGAAGCTGACGTGGTTTGAATTTGATTTTCGAAGAGTATAAGCTTTAAAAATCGGATTTATCATCTGATAAGTATCAAACAATCTACCAATTAAGCTTCTTCGTCTTCTTTACGACGACGGCCTGCAAGACCAAGACCAAGTAATGCACTTGCGGCAGCTGCTACCATAGCTACAGTAGAATCTGCTGTACCTGTATTTGGCAATTCTTTAGCTGCTTTACGCGCATTTGTTGCTGCTTCTTGGCTAGCATTAGCTGCTGCTTGAGTTGTAGCTGGAGCTACAGCTGGTGTTTGAGCAACTTGGTCGTTAGCTGGAGTTGCATGATCAGTTGATGGAGCAACTTTCGCCATGAAGTCTTCGATACGTTTAACCATTGCATCTACTTCTGCTTGACTTGCGTCTGCATTAGCAAATACTTTCTTAGCATCTGCTAATAAGTCATTCGCTTCTTTTGCAGTTTCTGCATCAAGCTTAGCTGATTCTTTGATGATTAATTCATCTAATTGACGAATAGCGCCTTCTAACTTAGCTTTATCCACTTTTGCATCAGTGTTAGTTGTTCCGTTGTTGCCAGAAGTTCCATTTCCACCATTGTTTGGAGCTGAAGGACGTTGTTTAAAGATATCTTCAGCGGCAATTGCTAAAACTTTACCATCTTTAGTTACAACAGTTGCATTTCCTGCTTTGTCGAAGATAACTTCTACCACATCAGCATTTGCTCCTTTAATCTTAGCTTTTGCAGCTTCTTTTTCTGCATCTGTTAAGTTATTGAGGTCTGCTACTGTTTCTTTTTCGAAGTCAAGGTTGATGTTATCTCCGCTATTCTTAGCTGTTACATCACTTGCTGTTTTCACTAATTGGTCTTTTGCAATTGATACTGTATTTCCATCTAATGTGACTGTTGCGTTCCCTTTATCGTCTACTACTACAGTCACTCCTGGATTTACTGCTTCAATTGCTTTCTTAACTGCTGCTTTTTCAGCATCTGTTAATTTTTCCTTATCAGCTACTAATGTGCGAATAGCAGGAGTTTTAACAGCTGTATTCTTAGCTGCATCTGCCAAATCATCTGCTGGAATAACTAGATCTAAAGCTGGAATATTAAGAACTGTACCATCACCTTTAGCTACTGTTGCATTACCCTTATCGTCCACTACTACAGTTGAACCTGGGTTGACTGCTTTAACCTTATCTTCGATTGCTTTCTTCTCTTCTGAAGTTAGAGCATCTGGATTTGCTACTACAGTTTTAGCTGCTGGTGTATTTACATCATTACCTGCATTTTCTTTAGTAATATCATCTTGTGTTTTCACTAAATCAGTTGCTGGAATCACCGCTGTCTTACCTTCTGGAGTTGTAACTGTTGCATTACCCTTATCATCCACTACTACAGTTGAACCTGGGTTGACTGCTTTAACCTTATCTTCAATCGCTTTCTTCTCAGCATCTGTAAGTTTATCTGGGTTAGCTACTACAGTTTTAGCTGCTGGTGTATTCACATCGTTACCTGCATTTGGTTTAGCTGCATCCGCTGCTGACTTAGTCAAGTCTGACGCTGGAATTACCGCTGTCTTACCTGCTGGAGTTGTAACTGTCGCGTTTCCTTTATCGTCCACTACTACAGTTGAACCTGGGTTGACTGCTTTAACCTTATCTTCAATCGCTTTCTTCTCAGCATCTGTAAGTTTGTCTGGATTTGCTACTACTGTCTTATCCGCTGGTTTAACGATGTCATTGCCTGCATTTGGTTTAGCTGCGTCTGCTGCTGACTTAGTCAAGTCTGACGCTGGAATTACTGCTGTCTTACCTGCTGGAGTTGTAACTGTTGCATTGCCTTTATCGTCCACTACTACAGTTGAACCTGGGTTGACTGCTTTAACCTTATCTTCAATCGCTGTCTTCTCAGCATCTGTAAGTTTGTCTGGGTTAGCTACTACAGTTTTGTCCGCTGGTTTAACGATATCATTGCCTGCGTTTGGTTTAGCTGCATCCGCTTCTGACTTAGTCAAGTCTGACGCTGGAAT